>CAYZYQ010000001.1:0-102975 GCA_964482645.1 uncultured Lentisphaeraceae bacterium
ATTCATCGGCGGGGATGTTGTATAATTTACGGCATGAAAACGATGAACACTCTTGTCTTTGCCCTGTCGGCGCTGGGATTCTGCGTCGTCGCGCACGGCGGCGTCCGTGAACAGTTCGCCAATCCGCCGGACGACTGCCGGCTGCAGGCCTGGTACCACTGGACGACGACGGGCATCACGGACGAATGCCTGGCCGCCGACTTGAAGGCGATGGGCGAGCTTGGCGTCGGCACGGCGCACGTGTTCATGCCCGGGCAGCAAAGCGTTCCGCCGAACACGCAGCCGCTCACGCCCGATTGGTGGAAGCGCTGGGAGACGTTTCTTCGCGAGGCGCGAAAGAACAACGTCAAGGTCGGCTTCCACAACTGCCCTGGCTGGTCGTCCTCCGGCGGCGTCTGGATCAAGCCCGAAGATTCGATGAAGGTCGTCGTGTCGTCCGTCGCCGACGTCGCCGCCGGGGCGCGGACGGTCGCCGTTCCGCAACCGCGCACGGAACGCGGTTTCTACCGCGACATTGCCGTCTACGCCCTGCCCGTCGCCCGTCCGCCCGCGCCCGCCAGGGTGTCGGGCAGTTTCGCGGCGGATTTTGCGGCATTCCGCGCGGGAACGGGCGTCCTCGAACTGCCGACGGCGAAGAGCGATCCGAAGTCCTGCGAAATCGTGTTGGAGTACGCTGCGCCCTTTGCGCCGACGACGCTCGTCACGACGTGGGAGGAGACGCAGTTCCATCTCGACCTTCGTGTCCTGGCCTCCGCCGACGGCGCGAACTGGGAGGAGGTCGGCCGCCGCAACTACCGGCTTTTCAACGCGCAGCTCACGCCGAAGGTTCTGCCGCTGACGGACTGTCCGCCGAGCCGCTTCTTCAAGCTCGCGTTCAGCACGGTTCAGCCGCCGCCATGGGTGGGGTTTGTCCGCCGCAAACTGTCGGGGATTGAATTTTCCGCCCTGCCGCTCGTGGCCGACATCGACGACAAGAACGGCGCGTCGACGTCGTTTGGCTTCTACGCCCCGGCGGCGAATGCGCCGGACGGCATTCCGAAGGACGCGCTGGTCGACGTCACGCCCTGGCGGATGCCGGACGGCGCGGCGGTAGACTGGGTGCGGGCCGTGGCCGCCGTGCCGCGTCTCGGACAGGGCGCCTGGCGGCTCCTCCGCGTCGGCTACACGACGACGGGCAAGTGCTGTGCGCCCGCGCCGGGCAACGTGCGCGGGCTGGAGTGCGACAAGCTGACGAGAAAGGGGTTGGACGCCCACTGGCCGCACATGCCGCACAAGATGATCCACGCGCCGGGCGGCGCCGGCACGGTGGCCGTCTCCATCGTCGATTCGTGGGAAGTGGGCGGGCAGAACTGGACGGAGGAGTTTCCGCAGGAGTTCAAAAAACGGCGCGGCTACGACATCCGCCCGTGGCTGCCCGCGATGGCGGGCTACGTCGTGGGGACGGCCCGGGAGACGGCGAAGTTCCTCTACGACGTGCAGCGCACCGTCTCCGACCTGATGTGCGAGAACTACTACGACTACTTCGCCGAACGCTGCCACGCGGAGGGCGTGAAGTCCGCCACGGAAAGCTACGGCGGGCCGTTCGACAACCTGCGCGCGTTCAAGTCCGCCGACGTGCCGACGGGCGAGTTCTGGCTGGGGCGCCAGCCGCACGGTTCGCCGCGCATCGCGTCGTCTGCCGGGCATCTCCACGGCCGGGCGCAGATCGGCGCGGAGGCGTTCACGACGGAGGCCAGGGAGGGCCGCTGGCAGATCACGCCGCACGAGTTCCGCGTGAACGGCGACCGGGGCTGGTTCGACGGAGTTTCGCAGCTCGTCTACCATTCCTACCTGCAGCAGCCGTTCATGAACGTCCAGCCGGGCTTCTCGCTCGACCGCCACGGTACGCAGTTCAACCGCCACTCGACCTGGTGGCCGGAAGGGAAATGGTGGGCGAAGTACGTCCAGCGCGGACAGTTCATCCTCCAGTCCGGCGAGCCGAAGGCGGACGTGCTCGTCCTTGCGGGCGACGGACGCCCGAACCTTTTTGCGTATCCGCGCGACGCGGTGGCGGCCGGCTACAACTTCGACTACTGCGGCGCGGACGACGTGACGCGGCTCATCGTGCGCGACGGTGGCGTGGCGATGCCGGGGCGTCTGCCGTACGCCGTCCTCTGGCTGGGGATGGATCGCCATCTGCGCCTTGAGACCGTGCGCGCGATCCATGCGCTCGTCAAGGCGGGGGCGCGCGTGGCGGGCCGGCGTCCCGCCGACACGCCGTCGCTTGGGGACGACGCGGCCGCGTGGAAGGCGGAGGTCGAGGCGATCTGGGGCGGCCGCTACGCGAACGTGAAGACGGCGGATTCGGCGTACAAGGCGTTGCGGGCGTTCGGCGTTCGTGCGCCGATGGAGGCTTCGGCCGGTGCGCTCGTCGCGAACCGGCGCGTGATCGACGGACGCGATTTCTATTTCGTGCTCAACGATGCGGCGGCGGAATTCGACGGCGCGGTGTCGTTCGCCGCGCGGGGACGGCCGGAACGCTGGGATGCGAAGACGGGGCGGATCGAGCCGCTGCCGTGGTACGTCGACGAGGCGGGGCGCGTGAAGACGCGAATCGCGCTGCGCGGCGAGGAGTCGATGTTCGTCTCCTTCCGCGAACCGGCGGCGGGCGAGACGCCTCGGGCGGTCTGGGACGGCCCCGTGACGGCGTATGCCGCCGTGGAGATCCTGTCCGCCCGCTACGAGGCGCGTGACGATGCACGGCTCGGGCTTGACGTGACGGAGCACGTGCGGAAGCTTCTGGCCGACGGAACGCGGGAATTCAGGGTCGGCAACGCGACGCTGGGCGTCCGCGATCCCGCCTCGAACCGCTACAAGGTTTTGAAGGTGAAATGGACGGCGGACGGCGCACCGCGCGAGACGACCGTTGCCGAACACACGACGGCGTCGTTCAAGGTCGTGCGCAAGACGGTGAAACCGCAACCGAAGGTGCTGCGCGACGTGTCGTCCGACTGGACGGCGACGTCGTTCACGGGCAAGAACGCGCCGGCCGCGCCGAGGGCGTTCCCGACGCTGACGGGCTGGCACGAGTCGTCCGACGACGCGCTCCGCTACTTCGCCGGCCGCGCCGTGTACGAGAAGACGGTGCCGGGGCTTCGCGGGGAGGCGGGCGCGGCCTGCGGCGTCGCGCTCGACCTGGGCGATGTGCGGGAAATCGCGAACGTGTGGGTGAACGGACGTTTCCTCGGCTGCCTCTGGGAGGCGCCCTACCGGGTGGAGCTGCCGGCCGACCTGCTGGCGGCGGAGACGCTGACGTTGCGCCTGGAAGTCGTCAACACGTGGCCGAACCGGCTGATCGGCGACGCGAAGGCGCGGAAGCGCGGCGCGGCCGAGCCGAGAGGGGCGCACGGACTGCCGCAGTGGGTGCTGGATGACCGGCCGGATTCCGGCACGGGAATCTACACGTGGATGAACTGGCTGAAAGGCTGGACGGCGGACGACGAGCTGCGCCCGGCCGGCCTGCTCGGCCCCGTGCGGTTCGTGCAGGTGGGCGAGCACGTGGACAAATAGCCCCCACGAGTCAAGTGGCTATTGCCGTCACTACGTGATGGGCGGTTCGTTCTACGCCTATACCGAGGCGTTGTCCTGTGTTTTTCAGAAATTCGGGTATGCGCCGTACAGACGGTCGGTTCGTGTGGTATAATCTTCCCTTAGGACAAGAGGACAATATGGCTGAAGAAGTGAAAGAGAAACTGGTTGAGGTCGAAGAGGTCTCCCAGCGTGTGCAGGCGCTCAAGAAGAGCGTCGCCGAAATGGCCGACTACATCAAAATCGACGGTCGGCGCAAGGCGTTGGCCGAGTTGGAGGCGCAACAGGCATCCGGCGATTTTTGGAACGATCAGGCGAAGGCCAAGGACGTCATCGCCAAGACGAACGCGGAACGCGCCTATGTGCAGCCGTTCGACGCGCTCTCGAAAACGGTCGAGGATGCCGCCGTGATGTTGGAACTTGCCGAAATGGAGGAAGGCCCGGATCAACAGACGGCGCTTGCCGACACGTTGGCGGAGTGTGCGAAGGCGGATGAATACTTCGCCAAGCTCCGGATGCAGTCTCTGTTGGGCGGCAAGTTCGATTCCTACAACGTCTTTGTGAAACTCCACGCGGGTCAGGGCGGTACGGAGGCGTGCGACTGGGTGGCGATGCTCTACCGCATGTACCAGCGCTATGCCGAAAGCCAGGGCTGGAAGGTGGAAGAGTACGATCAGCAGCCAGGCGAAGAAGCCGGTCTCAAGGACGTCTATTTCCGTATCGAAGGTCCCTACGCCTATGGTACGATGAAAGCCGAACGTGGCATCCACCGGCTCGTGCGCATCTCGCCGTTCGATGCGAACAAGCGGCGGCAGACATCCTTTGCCTCCGTCGAAACGGTGGCTGAAATCAACGACGACATCGACGTTGAAATCAAGGACGAGGATCTGCGGATCGACACGTACCGTTCCGGCGGTGCGGGCGGCCAGCACGTCAACAAGACCGATTCGGCCGTCCGTCTGACCCACCTGCCCACGGGCATTGTGGTGGCCTGCCAGAAGGAACGTTCGCAGCACATGAACCGCGAGAAGGCCATGAACATGCTGCGCGCCCAGTTGTACGAGTACTACGAAGACCAAAAGCGCGCGGAGATGGATCGTTTCTACGGCGCGAAGTCCGCCAACGGCTGGGGCAGTCAGATTCGTTCTTACGTGTTCTGTCCGTACACGATGGTGAAGGATCTTCGTACCGAATGCGAGACGTCCGACGTGAATGCCGTGATGGACGGCCACATCCAGCCTTTTATCGAAGCCTGGCTGCAGCAACAGGCCACCAAGCAGAACGGGCCGGCATGACGATTCTCGCATTGGATCGATCGACCGACACGCAGTCGGCCGCGTTGGCTCGCAACGGTCGCGTCGTCGGGCGCGTGTTCGCGGGCTTGGATGCGCGCGCGGCCGATTGGCCGGTGAAGGTGCGTGACTTTCTCGCCGACGAAGGGCTGTCCGTCGCGGACGTGGATGAGATTCTCGTGGGGCAGGGGCCGGGTTCTTTTGCGGGCATTCGCGCGGCGTTGGCGTTCGCGCAGGGATTGGCTCTGCCGGCGGGCAAGCCCGTCGTGGGGTTGCCCAGTACGCTCGCGTTCGCGCACGCGGGCGAGCGGATTGCCGTTGTGGGTGATGCGCGGCGCGACCGTTTCTGGGTTGTCGTCTACGACGGCGTTCGGACGGTACGGGACTTCACGTTGGTGACGAAGGAGACGCTGGCGTGTGCCGTGCCGGATGGTTGTGCGGTGGTGACGCCCGATGGGGCGCGGATCGAGCCGCTGTTGAAAACCGTGTTCGCGGAAAATTACAAGGGCTCGGCGACGCCGCTCGCCGCAGATTTGGCGGCAATTGCCGTCGCCCACCCCGACCTGCTCCGCCCCGAGCCGTTGCCCATCTATCTGCAACCGGCCGTTCGCCCGGCATCCTGAGGAGGTTCGCATGAAGCGCGTCGCCCTGTTGATCGTGTTCGCCGCCGTGACCGCGTCCGTGTTCGGCCGCCCGCCCAACTACGACGAGTCGAAAGTCGCGCCCTACACGCTCGAAGACCCGCTCACGTTCGTTGACGGCCGCAAGGTTGTTACGCCGGCGGATTGGCAGTTGCGCCGTGCGGAGATTGTTCGCATTTTCGAGCGCGAAATGTTCGGGCGAACGCCGCCCGCGCCGGCGGCCGTGGTGGCGGAGATGTTCGAGGAGGGGACGACGCTGGCCGGTTTGGGTATTCGTCGCCAGTACCGCATGTGGTTTACGACCGACAAGTCCGGTCCGTACGTTGACTGGATTCTCTTTCTCCCCAATCACATCGCGGGTCTGAAGCCGACGTTCGTCAATGGCCATCCCGTCTGCGAGAACACAGAAAAATGTCCAGTCGTCCTCTTCTTGAACTATCGCGGCAACCATGAGTTGACGACCGACCCCGAAGTCCAACCACCGGATCCAGTCTGGTTGCGCAACGATGCGTCGGCCGGTGTCGTCGATCATCGTCCGTCTGCCGCCGGGCGCGGCGTTGCCCGTCGCACGTCCGGCGCATCGCCGTTTCCGTTGGAGACGATTCTGGCGCGGGGCTATGCCGTGCTGAGCGCCTGTTACGGGCAGATTTCGCCCGATGTCGAGGTGCGGCGCGGCGATTCCGAAGACCTGGCTTACACGGGCGTCTTCTCGCTCTGGCCGCCGCGTGATCCGGCTCGCGACGACAACATCACGGCCATCGGCGCCTGGGCGTGGACGCTCTCGCGTGGCCTCGACCTTGCCGAACGTATCCCGGAAATCGATGCGAAGAAGAACGTCGCCACGGGGTGTTCGCGTCTCGCGAAGACGCCGCTTCTGGCTTGTTCGCGCGACGAACGTTTCGCTGTCTGCGTTCCCGTGCAGACGGGCGGTGGCGGCGTTCCGCTCGCGAAGCGCGATTTCGGCGAGAACGTCTCCACGGAAGTTGCGTCGTTTCCGCATTGGTATTGCAAGGCGTACGTGAAGTACGCGGACAACGAGCAAAGTCTGAAATTCGACCAGCATCTGCTCGTCGCGTCGCTTGCGCCGCGCCGTGTGCTCGTGCTGGGTTTCAATTCGGGGTGGTTTGACACGAAGGGCGAATATCTCTCCTGCAAAGCCGCCTCGTCCGCGTGGACGTTGCACGGTCTGCCGGGGCTGCCCGATTGTCCGTTCCCCGCGAATTTCGATTCGTCGTGTATCGGTTCGCATCTGGGCTATGCGCGGCGGGGCGGCGAACACGGTATCGCGGGCGACGACTGGCGGTGGATGCTGGATTTCGCCGACCAGGCGTTTGGACGCGGACGGAAGGCGGTCTGCGATTGATGTTGGATTGCTTGCAGAGGTGGATGGGACGCGGCGTGTCGCCGTCGGACGCCGTGATGTTTCGGACGGCGACGTTGTGCGACGTGGGGCTTGTCCGGACGGAGAACCAGGATCATTTTCTCTGCCACCCCGAAACGGGGCTTTTCTGCGTGGCGGACGGCATGGGCGGCGGAAAGGACGGCGGGCTGGCGAGCCAATGGACGTGTGCGGCCGTGGACGCGGTGGCGCGGCCGCCGACATCCATCGAGGCGTTCCGAAACGACGTTGACGCGGCGTTGCGGCAGGTGAACACGCGCATTCGCACCCATGCCGTGCAGCATGGCTACGCGATGATGGGCACGACGCTCGCGCTGCTCTACGTCAATCCCCAGATGCCGACGCTGGGGTGGGTCTGCCATGCGGGCGACAGTCGCATCTACCGTCTGCGCGGTGGCCGGCTTGATCCGTTGACGATCGACCACACGGTTGGCAACGCGCTGGGGCGGGCGTCCTTTGACGACGGGCAGGCGCAGACGCTGATGTCCCGGCAGAATCCACTGTCGCACATCCTGACGCGGGCCGTGGGCACGGAGCGGCGCGTCAACCCCGAATGGCGGAAAGTCGACGTATTCCGGGGGGATCGCTATCTCCTCTGTTCCGATGGCGTCCACGACACGTTGTCGAACGATTTTCTTCGGCGGGCGATGGCCAAGTCGGCGAATCCCGAACGGGTGGTTGAAAAAATCGCCGAAGCCGTGCGACGCAACGGCGCAGCCGATAATTACACGATCATTTGCGCATTCGTCAATCCAGGAGGATGCGGACGGTGACGTACGTGATTCTCTTCGCAGCAGGCGTGGTGGGGGCGTCGTTGGCGCTGTCCGGTGCTGCGCTGCAGACAGTCCTTCGTAATCCGTTGGCCGAGCCGTACATTTTGGGGCTTGTTGGCGGAGCCTCTCTGGGGGTCGCGTTGGCGTTTGGGGCGGGCTGGGTGCTTGTGTCACCCCTGTGGATTCCCGTGATGGCTTTGCTCGGTGCGTGTCTGTCGCTCGTACTCGTCTGCGTCGTCTCGTTTTTTGCGGCGCGGACGCAGAGACGCCGGGCGTTCAATGGGGGGACGGTGATTCTGGCGGGGTTCGTGGCGGGATCGTTGACGAATTCGCTCCAGATGCTTGTCCTCTCCTTCGCGACGCCCGAACAGTCCGCCGCCGCATACAAGTGGGTCTGGGGCGACTTGCAGGATGTTCGGTTGCCAGCCGTTTGCGTATCGGCTATTGTTCTGGTCATCGCGTTTACCGCGCTCTATTCCCAATCTCGTAAGTTGAACGCGCTCGTGTTGGGTGAGGACGTGGCGCGGTCGCTCGGCGTGGACGTACGGCGGACACAGTTGATCGCCCTTGGCGCGGCGTCCCTTGCGACGGCCGTATCCGTGGCGCTTGCGGGGGCGGTCGGGTTTCTCGGCCTTGTCGTGCCACATGTCGTGCGGCGGACGCTGGGGGCGAACCATCGAATCTATCTACCGGCCAGTTTTGTTTGTGGCGGAGTCCTGCTTGTGTTCATGCAGATTCTTTCGTCCAGTTTGCTGCCGGCCGCTGTACCGCTCGGCGTGGTTTGCGCCCTCGTAGGCGCACCGTTCTTTCTTTGGTTGTTGACGCGGAGATCTCGTGCTTGAACTGCGGAATAAAACCGTTTGGTACGACGGGACACGGGCGCTCGACGATGTGTCGTTGGTGATTCGGCCAGGTGAGCGCGTGGCGGTTATCGGGCCGAACGGCGCGGGGAAATCCACGTTGCTGCGAGTATTGTCGCAGACGGGAACGCAGTGTGTACTCGTACCGCAGCAGACCCCTGAGGATATTTTCCTGACGGCGCACGACTACGTGATGCTTGGTCGTACGGCGTATCTTTCAGCTTGGCGACGGCCGTCATCCGCAGATGAAGCGGCCGTGGCGACTGCGCTTGCGGCGGTCGACGCGACCGCATTTACCGACCGTCGGCTTGATGCCGTGTCGGGCGGCGAACGGCGACGTCTCGCGCTAGCGCTCGCGTTGGCTTCGGAAGCTCCCGTGTTGCTGCTTGATGAACCCGCCGCACAACTCGATCTTCGCCATCGGGCGGAACTGTTTGCCCTTTTGGCGGCGTTTCCGCGTACGATCGTGGCCGTGTTACACGAACTGCCGGATACGGCGGATTGTTTTACGCGGATTGTTCTTTTGGCGTCCGGTCGTATTGTGGCCGATGGAACGCCCGTAGACGTTCTTACGCCCGCCAACCTCTCTCGTGTCTGGGGTGTTTCCGTTCGGTGGGCGACATCTGCATTACATTCCCTTGCGATGTAAAAGATTCGTTTACGAATCTTGTAAGCGCATTGTACAGATTTTGTTCCGTTTACGCCTCTGTCGGCGTTTTGGATGCGGAAAATGCCGTTTGGCATGGTTCTTGCTTTATTCTGAGCGGCGACGATTCCGCCGCCGAAAGGAAAACGAATATGAGCGAAGCGATCAACTACGCCGAGGACGTCTTCGACGCCACGGCCATGAAAGAGTACCTGCCCAAAGCGACCTGCCGGAAACTTCTTGCGACGATCGAGGAAGGCCAGCCGCTCGATCCCGCGATTGCGGGCGATGTGGCGCACGCGATGAAGGAGTGGGCATTGGCACGTGGCGCGACGCACTACACGCACTGGTTTCAGCCGATGACGGGGACGACGGCGGAGAAGCACGATGCGTTTCTCGATTTCGAACAGGGCGAACCCGTGATGTCGTTCTCCGGCAAGAATCTCGTCGTCGGCGAGCCGGATGCGTCGAGTTTTCCGTCTGGCGGTCTGCGCTCCACATTCGAGGCGCGTGGTTACACGGCGTGGGATCCGACGTCGCCCGCGTTCATCAAGCGGCACGACAACGGCGCCACGCTCTGCATTCCGACGGCGTTCTGCTCCTATGCGGGCGAGGCGTTGGACCGCAAGACGCCGCTCCTGCGTTCCATTCAGGCGTTGCAGAAGGCCACAACGCGCCTGATGAAGTGTTTCGGTCTGCCGGAAGAGCGCGTGAAGGTGACGCTTGGTATCGAGCAGGAGTATTTTCTCGTCGACCGGAAGTACTTCGACCGCCGACCCGATCTGATTCAGTGCGGACGGACGCTCTTCGGCGCCACGCCGGCGAAGCACCAGCAGTTGGCCGACCACTACTTTGGACCGATACCCACGCACGTGCTCAACTTCATGCACGAGGTGGAACAGGATCTCTGGAAACTCGGCATCCCGGCGAAGACGCGCCACAACGAGGTGGCGCCCGCGCAGTTTGAATTGGCGCCGATTTTCGAGGAACTGAATTTGGCCGTCGATCACAACATGGTCGTGATGGACGTCTTGCAGAAAGTCGCCGCGAAGCACGGTATGGTCTGCCTCCTCCACGAAAAACCCTATGCGGGCATCAACGGCAGCGGCAAACACAACAACTGGTCGATCAACTACGGCAACCGCAACCTGCTCAATCCAGGCGACAATCCGGAGGACAACGCAATCTTCCTGACGGTGCTTTGCGCACTCATCGAAGCGGTCGATCTCCACGCCGACTTGTTGCGCCTGGCCGTGGCCTCGGCGGGCAACGACCACCGCCTGGGCGCGAACGAGGCGCCGCCGGCGATCATCTCGATGTATCTGGGCGACCAGTTGGCCGCCGTGATTGATGCATTGGAAAGCGGTGCCCATTCCAAGGGGCGGAAGAAGGGGACGTTGCGCCTGGGAGCCGACACCCTGCCGCCGCTGCCGCGCGATGCGACGGATCGCAACCGTACGTCGCCGTTCGCGTTCACGGGCAACAAGTTCGAGTTCCGTGCACCGGGTTCGGCGCAGAACTGTTCGGGTCCGAACGTCGTGTTGAACACGATTGCCGCCGAGGCGTTCGATCGGATGTCCGACGCGCTGGCAACGTTCGGGACGAAAGGATTCCATGAAAAACTCCAGCAGCATTTGCAGGAAATCCTCAAGGCGCACAAGCGCGTGATTTTCAACGGCGACGGTTATACGGACGCCTGGTTGAAAGAGGCCGCGAAGCGCGGGTTGCCGAACTGCGCGACCACGACCGAAGCCCTGGCGGCGCTTGAAAAGGCCGACAACGCAGCGCTCTACGAAAAGTACGGCGTGTTGAACGGCCGCGAACTCCAGAGTCGGCACGAGATTATCCTGTCCGACTACCAGACGCGCGTCCGGATTGAGGGCGACCTGGCGCTCGACATGGCCGCTACGCTGATTCTGCCAGCCGCGAAAGCGGAGTATGCGGCGGCGCTCGATACGTTCGGCAAGGCTGAAGCGGCGGGCATCGCCTCCGGCACGGCGTGTTTGAAGGACGACGTGGTGGAACTCGGTGCAGGGCTGGATGCGCTCAAGACGGCGATCAACGCCCTCAAGGACGCCTTGGCCGGGCGCGACACGGGCATCGTGCTCGCTGCGATGGCCTCCCTGCGTGTCGCCGCCGACAAACTTGAAAAGCGTGTCGCCGCCGACCGGTGGCCGTTGCCGAAATACGCCGACATGTTGTTCAAGTACTAGGCGGACGGAGGGGGCGAGAGCGACATGAAGACGTTCCGTGAAAGGGTGATGCAGAAATGGGCGGTGGTGCGCGTCGGCCTTGTACGATTCGCACCCTGCCACATCTGTTCCGTGTTCATGGCCGCCATCGCGAGCATCAGTCTGCACGGACGGCTGTCCCCGAATGCATACGAGCATCTTTTGGCCGGCGCGTTCTGGGGACTGCTTGTCGGTCTGTTCGTCCGACTGTTGGTCGAACGGCGGGGCTGGACACGGTGTTGGCGCGTTCTTCTGCCGTGGGTCGCGACGGGGACGGCGGGGGTGCTCGGAACGATATTCTGGCATGGGATTGGTATTGAATCGCGCTACTATCTGCCGTGGGTGATGATCTACTGGAGCGTTTGTGCGGCGTTGGCGTCCCTGGCCGTCGCGCTTCTCTACTCGCGGCAGAATGAACGCCAGCTCTTTGCGGAACTTGTTCTGAACGCGCTGTGCGTCAGCGCCTCGTGCCTGGTTCTTGTGCTGGGAGGAATCGTCTGCGTGGGCGCGTTCGACAAGTTGATTGTGTCGATTTCCGAGGATTGTTACGTAGATGTCTGTATTGTCGGCTGGATGGTGCTTTTCCCAATCGGATTCCTTTCTCTTCTCCCGCACCGCGACGAAGTGGCTGCACGGGCGGATCGGGCGAGTGCGTTTCTAGCTTGGTTGCTCCTGCCGCCGGCGTTCGTCCTGTTGGCGATTCTGTACGCCTATCTCGTGAAAATCGTCGTCATGGGAAGTCTGCCGAGTGGCATGTTGAATTGGTTTGGTTCGATTGCCTTGGGCATCTACCTGTTCTTTTGGCTGACGTTGCGGGGAGCAAAACGCCCGTTCTTTGCGTTTGTCATTCGGTGGGGATGGGCAGCGCTGATTCCCGTGTTGGTGGCGCAGGGAATTGGCATCGTCATTCGCTACCGAGCATACGGACTTTCCACGCCGCGTATGGCGGGCATGGTACTGTTGGGCGTCGGAATCTATGCGTTGGCAAGGGCGGCGTTGAACCGCAGTCCGAAGCGTGTGTTCGTCGTGTTCGCGCTGACGGGGCTTGCCTTTACAATCACGCCGTTCAATATCATCGACATTCCGATTCGCGACCAAGAGGCACGTCTGCGTGCGGTGCTGGCGCGTAACGGATGTTTCTGGGAGGGGGCGTTCGTGATTCCCGAGAAGGTCGAGATGGACGAGCGTGATGCAAAGATTGTCGTCAGCACGTGGGACTATCTCGTCTCGAAACGTTACGGCCATTTCTTCTGCACCTGGCGCAATGCGGAGATTGGGGCGATGAAACCGGGGATTTGGTATCGTTCCGAATTTCTCCGGGAACTCTGCGAAGTGCTTGAGAGGATGGCGCAGGAAGGACGCATTGCCAAATGCGATCTTATCGGGGCGCTGGGCGTCAACAAGGACGTTCAAAATGACGGCCATGGGGAGCATGGGGCGCGTCGCTATTGCGGCGTCTTGTTCAAGCTTCCGAAGAATGCGGATATCTCGCTGGACGGATATGCGCGAGCGCGGCCGTTGGCGAATGAATTGATCAAGATCGCGCGAACGGGGGATGCCTATTCCATCCAGCTTACGCCGAATGGCGAAGTTTTCGACGTGACGGCCGATGTCGTCCGCTTGCTCGGAAAGGTGGAGAACGGGCGTCTTCTTGAGAAAGATGGTGAGTTTGTTATCGAACCGCAACACGCGATTTGGCGACTATCTCCCGACTTGTCGCTTGCGGTCTTCGACATCTGTGCGAGTGGAATGCGCGGAAGCGACATGGCCGACAGGCTGCTCATCCGAAAAGGACTTTTGCTCTTTCACGCAAAGTGAAACGCGACCGCCCTCATCATCCCCTGTGATCGACGATGTGGAGCTTCGTTTTTAATCGAGAAGTTTGTTGTGCAAATCAGTAAGGAAGAAAGGTTGAAATGAAGAAACTGCTACTGGCGTTGCTTACAGTCGGCGTTGTGGGCATGGCGGCTGAAAACGGGCCGGGAACCTACTTCGTACCAGAAGCGGGGACGGCGAACGTGACGTCGGCGGGACTGGCGAACGCGGTGGCGCTTGTCCACAAGACGGTCGCGTTTCTCGGCGGATCGATTACCGAAATGCATGGGTTTCGTCCGCGCGTGATGGCTCTGCTGCGAGCCAAATACCCGCAGGTTGCGTTCCGTGAAATCGCCGCCGGTCTGTCCTCCACCTGTTCCGATACGGGCGCGTTCCGTCTGGAAGAGGATCTTCTCGCGCACGGGACGCCCGACCTCTTCATTGTCGAGGAGGCCGCCAACGACGAGCAGGATGGGCATTTCGACCGGACGCGCTGCATTCGCGGGTTGGAAGGCATTGTCCGGCGCGTCCGTATGGTCAATCCCGCGTGTGCCGTCGTTGTCGGTCTCATGGTCACGAAAGCGCAGTACGACCGACTGATGGCGGGCGGGACGCCCGTGGCCTACGCGGCCGATGCGGACGTGGCCGCGCATTACGGTGCGGCGGTGGCGGACGTGGGACGTGCGCTCGTGGCGTCTGCCCGGCGCGGCGGTCTTTCGTGGACGGAATACCGTGACTGCCATCCTTCGCCGGAAGGATGCGATTTCGGCGCCCGTGTGGTGATGGACGCGGTTGACACGGTTTTCAATCCGTTGAACCCCGCGTCGGCGCAGGTTTTGCCGCCGCCGATGGATGCCTTTTCCTACTGGCGGGGGCGGACGGTTCTGCCGTCTGAATTGAAACTGGGGGCGGACTGGCACGTGTCGCGGCCCGACTGGGCGAACATTCCCGGCTCGAAGCGCGGCTACTACTGTCGGGGTGCGGCCATTTGGAGCGAAACGCCTGGTGCCATTCTTGAAGTCCCGTTCACGGGCACGGCTCTCGGCGCGTTCCTGACGGCGGGTCCGGACGCGGGATGCGTGGACGTGTCGATTGACGGTGGCGCGTGGAAGACGTTCAAGCTTCGCGCGGACTATCTGCCGCTCCACTATCCCTACACGCACATGTTCGCCGACGACCTTCCGGCCGGGCCGCATGTCGTCCGTCTGCGCGTGGCAACGACCGTTCGCCAGCAGCAGACGTGTTCCGCCGTTCGCATCCATCGGCTCTACGTCAACGGCGTCGACGAACCCGCCATTCGCGCCACGGTGCGGAAAGAATGAGTGAACCGTGGTTCTGTCTCTTGCGTTTAATCGGTCAAAAGATTAAACCAAGGAGACAGAACCATGCGAACGGCTCAACGATATTTGTTTGGCGTCCTTGTGGCGCTGCTGGCGGGTGGCGTCTGGGCGGCTTCCGCCGTCGATCGTGCGTCCGCCGTTGCGCGTAAGCGCGACGTGATGTACTACGCGCTGGGCTTCGAGCCGTGCTACTGGCCGAAGAACGTGCCATTTAGTCCGCAGAATTTCCGGAACATCCGTCTGAACGCGCTGCTGCGTACGCCCACGCCCATCGACACGCTCGTCTACTGCCCCATCGGCGGCTTCGGGTGTTTGTCGGCGAAAATCCCTTCGGCGGAAATGCCGCTCAAACAGCCATCTGCCGAATCCTCTTGGATGCGGGGTGTCCGCAATGCCCTGCCGGAATTTCTCAAGGCCGGCACGGATCCCGTCAAGGAAGTGGTCGCGTGGGCGAAGGAGAACAAGAAAGAACTTTTCCTCGCGCTGCCCGTCAACTCGCATGAACAGGCGAACTCGCAGAAGAACCGTCCGATTCTCTGGGACAACTATTTCTGGTCGCCGTGGAAGGACAAGCATCCCAACGCGCTGATGGGCGCAGGGGAGAACGGTCATCCGAAGTTCGGCAGTGCCACGGACGTCGATTACGGCCAGGCGATCGTGCGGACGCAATACGCCGCGATGGCGAAGGATCTGGCCGAGACGTACGACATCGACGGCCTTCTGTTGGACTTCTGTTCGTCACCGATTCTGTTCCGCACGGTGGCATATGGCGCGAAGGCCGGTACGAAGGAATGGCAGCAGATGACGGACATGGTCGCGCAGATCCGCAAATCGGTCGACGCGGCCGGGCAAAAACGCGGCCGGCCGATTCTGCTCACCGCCCGCGTACCCGATTCCCTGACGTTCTGCAAGGACATCGGACTCGATTTGATGGCGATGGTCGATCTCAGGCTTTTCGACTTCATTGTGGCCGGTGGCGTGGTGGAACTCAATCCCTGGTCTTACATGGGCGACGCGCTCAAAAAGAGCGGGACGCCGTTCTACGCCGCGTTCAACATCAGCGACATCTTCGTGGGCAATGACAGCGGCTACGAAGCGGACGATGATCGGCCGACGTTGCGGCGGCAGAGTCCGCAGACGTATCGCGCTCGTATTCAAGAGGCTGGCGTGGGCGGCGCCGCAGGTGTCATGTTCGTGAATCCCTACCACTGGCATCGCTTCGGCCTCTCGTGCATCTGCGGCACGATTGCGAGTGTGAAGACGCAGGACAAACGCTACCAGGTGACGTATCGAAACAACCATGCGGCACGTGCCGCCGTGGCCGATGGCATGAAGCATTGTACGCGCGAGCAGTTGATTTCCGGTGCGCCTTACGATCTCAAAGGTGCGCCCGCGAAATATGGCGTCTACGTCTGGGACAATCTGGAAGCGTTGAAACGGCAGGGGCATGAACCCACGCGGGCCATCCTCACGACGGAAGCATCGATTCCAAGCGGCATCCAGACGACCGTGACCCTCAACGGGAAGTCCGTCAAACTGTTGAAGAAAATCGCGGGCAGCCAACAGTACGAAGTCCCGTTGTCGGTCTTGAAATACGGACGCAACGAAGTCGTCGTGAAAGCGTCCGGGAAGAACAAGCGCAACCAGACGGCCAAACTGGGGAACGTCGCTATCGACGTCATCTTCTCCGAGCCGAAGAAAGGCGGTGCGAAATGAACACGGACATTGAAAAGACAATCGAGGAGAATGCCGAAAAACTCGAAGAACTGAACGAACTCTTCGAGCAGCCGACGATCTGGAAACGCCTGGTCATTCTCTTCACGGGACTGAAAAAGCCGCACAAGTCGCGCGAATACAAAGAGGCGATGGTCGAACTCCAGCGCCTGTCCGCGCCGCTGCTGGCGTTTCTGATTCCCGTGATCGCCATTGCCATCCTAATCGTCTGCGCGACGCCGGAGATGAAGGACAAGACGCTCGTCAACATCCGAATCGCCGAAGTGGAAGAGACGGCGGACGATTTGTCCGACACGCCGGACGACTTGTCGGACGCGCCGTTGGAAATGACGGACATCGTTGACGACTTCACGATGGAATCGGACGTGGCGCCCGACGTGGTGAATCCGGCCGAAATGCTCACCTCCACGGCACCCACGCCGAAAACCCCAACGGTCGATGCCGTGATGACGATCAAATCGCCGGTTACGTTCAAACCGGCGTTCGGCGACACGCGCACGGCGGCGGCTCGCGCACGGTCGTTGCGCAACTTCGGCGGCGACAAGCAGACGGAAGCGGCCGTTCTGCGTGCGTTACGCTGGCTGAAGACGCGGCAGAACAAGGACGGCAGTTGGCCGGGCGCATCTGGCGCGGACGGAATGCGACCGACGGGACTTGTGATTCTGACGTTCCTTTCCCACGGTGAAAAGCCGGGTGCGACGCAGGAGTTCGGTGAAACTGTCCAGCGCGGCGTCCAGTATCTGATGAACCAGTCGAATCTTGACGCGGCGGAGATCCACGCGCTGGCCGAATCGTTCGGCATGTCGCGGAATCCCAACATCAAGACCGTGGTCGAGAAGAAGCTGAACGAAATGGCCGATCGTATTGCCGACACCGAATGGGGGCCGCCGCGTGATGGATCGAAAGCCGTGCTGCCGCGTTTGCTGCCGATGACGTTCCAGACGATGGCGTTGCGCAGTGCGAAACTCAGCCACTTCAAACTTCCGAACATGGAAAAGGCGCTTGCCAACTTGAAGGTGGGGTTGCTCAATCAGGCGAACCTCAAGACGGGCGGTTTTTCGGACGACCATTGGGGGCCGCCACGTGCAAACTATCGTCGTACGGGCACTTGGCACTTCATGGTGGGCGTGGTGGCCATGCAGTACCTCGGCGCGAGCAAACACGCCGTCATTGAAAAGACGCTGCAGATTCTCGACGACGATTGGGAGCCGCCGACGTTGGAGACGACGGATATCGCCTGTTGTCCGGTACGCGGCAATTACTGGGCCACGATGGTGTTCTTCAACGCGGGCGGCAAACGTTGGGCGAACTGGAACCGCGACATGAAGCGGGTCTATGTGGGTGGTCAAAAAATCATCCGCGATACAAAATACACAGATCCCAAGGGGCGGCATCAGGACATCGGCTACTGGACGTGCGAAGACATGCACATCAGCGGCAATCAGGCGGGACGAGAAATCATCACGACGTGCTATGTGGCGCAGCAGTTGATGGTCTACTATCGCTATCTGCCAACGAGCAAGTCCGAGGCGTGGAACGCGGACGAAGAAAAACCAGTTGAGACCGTCGAGAAGGACGACGTCGAGGTGCGCATCGACGACCTCTGATTCACTGGGCGACGAGCGTGTCGTCCGTCACAGATTCGACCCGGACGCGGACGAGCGTTCGTCTTGTTGCGCCGGGCGGCAGACGGCAGGGCAGATATTCGCCCGTCCAGCCGTTGCCGTCCTTTTCCACGCAAACCTCCACGTCGTGGTCAAGGAACGTCTGCGCGAATGCGGCGCGTTGATGGCGGCCGAGCGCGTCGAGTGCGCGGGCGCGGTGGAGACGGAGGTTCCGCGGAAGGGCGTCGGGCAGAGTGGCGCCTGCCGTGCCAGGACGTTCCGAGTAGGGGAAGGCGTGGACGTTCGTGAATGCGTGGCGGGTGAGAAAAGCACAGGTCTGCTGATGGTCGTCCGCCGTTTCGCCGGGAAATCCGGCGAGGGCGTCACAGCCGAACGCCAGATGGCGGCCCAACCGGCGGCGGGCTTCGGCGCAGAACGCCTCCACGGCGGCGATGCGGTAGGGGCGGTTCATCCGCGCCAGTACGGCATCTGATGCGGATTGCAATGAGAGATGGATGAATCGGCAGATGTTCGGATGCGCCTCGAATGCGTCGAGCAGCCCTGCGTCGCAGATGCCGGGTTCGAGCGAACCGAGACGGACGCGATGGTCGTGTCCGCCCCGCAACGTCGCGAGCGTCGCCAGCACGTCGGGCAACCGGGCGACTCCGTTCCGTCCCGTCGAACGATAGAGTGCGAGGTTGCAGCCTGTGACGACAAGTTCGTGGAAGCCCGCGTCCAAAAAGGCTTCGGCGCGGGCAATCACCTGGTCGAACGGCACGGAGACGGACGGGCCGCGAAATCGGGGAACGATGCAGAACGCGCAGTTGCAGGTACAGCCGTCTTGGATTTTAAGGTACGCCCGGCTCGTGCGCAACGGCACGGGCGGTTGTGCGTTTTCCGCTGTCGCGGACGGCAGGAACGTATCAGGCAAAGGGATGGCCTGGGGGAGGCAGCCCATCGGGATGATCTGGGCGGACGGATGGCGGCGTTGGAGGCGGAGGATCGCCTTTTCACAGTCGTGCTGCGCTTTGGCCGTGACGGAACAGCCTCGGACGATGATCGCGTCGGGCGGGATGCCGTCGTCGAGATTGACGATGACGTGTCCGGCGGCGGCGAACCGCGCTTCGAGATCGAGCGCTTCCGCGTGGTTGAGGCGGCAGCCGAACGTGACGAACGCGACGATCATGTCAGGTGGCGAAATCGGGACAAAGGAAGAGGAGCAGGAGGTTCGTCCCGTTGAACAGCGCGTGGAGCGTCAACGGCGCGAGGATTGTGCCGGTCCGCGCATAGATCCAGGCGAACGCCACGCCGAGATACCAAAGCGGAATGAACGTCGCGGCGTTGACGTGGACGAGCGCGAAGAGAAAACCAGACGCCGCCATTGCCGCCCAGGCCGGAAGCGCCGCGCCGAGGCCGCGAAAGACGACACCGCGAAAGAGAGGTTCTTCCGTGAGCGGCGCGGCGAAGAGGATGCTGGCGCAGAGCGCGAAGCGCAGACTGAGCGGTTCACCCTCGGCGAGCAGACATTTGACGAGATCCTGGTCGGCCATCGACGTGCCGGTCAGAAATTCCAGCGCGTGGGCGCAGAGCCAGTTGAGTCCGAACGCCACGAGAAAGATGGGGGCGGCGCACGTACAGGCCAGGCGTACGGCGGCGAGACGGTTGACAGTCGGCGGCGGTGTGGGCGGTGGTTCACCTGCGGCGAGACGGCGGGCCGCGCCGAAGAGCGTCGAAATCCAGAGAAAGAGCAGGACCGTACCAAAGAACGCCGATGTGATGAGAAACGCAAGCAGGGCGGCCTTCGTGGTCATGACGGTGCTGAGGCCGTAGACGAACTGCTGCCAGAACGCGGCCAGACCTTTCGAGAAGACCGCCCAAACAAGAACCGCCCCCGCCGCGAGGGCGTGGAGCGGTGTGTAGGAAGAACGGGGAACGGGCGGCATCACTTGACGATGTGCGCGTCGTTCTCGTTCGTGCCGCGAATCTTGATGTGGAGTTCGCGCAACTGCTGTTCCGTCACGTAGTTCGGCGCGTTCATCATCAGATCCTGCGCTTTCTGGTTCATCGGGAACGCGATGACTTCGCGGATGTTGGGCGTATCCGTGAGCAGCATGACCATGCGGTCGACGCCCGGCGCGATCCCGCCGTGCGGCGGGGCGCCGTACTGGAACGCATTGTGGAGGGCGCCGAACTTCTGCTCGACCGTCTCCTTCGAGTAGCCCGCGATTTCAAACGCCTTGTACATGACTTCCGGCAAATGGTTGCGGATGGCGCCCGACGACAGTTCAATGCCGTTGCAGACGACGTCGTACTGGTAGGCCACGATGTCCAGCGGCGACATTTCGTTCAACGCCTTCAAGCCGCCCTGCGGCATGGAGAAGGGGTTGTGGGAGAAGATAATCTTGCCCGTTTCGGGGTCTTTCTCAAAGAACGGGAAGTCCACGATCCAGCAGAACTTGTAGCAGTTCTTCTCGCAGATGTTGTGCGTGAGATGCTCGGCGATGTTCGTGCGCACGAGACCGGAGAGGCGGTGGCACTCGTCCGCCGGCGCGGCCATGAAGAACAGGCAGTCGCCCGGTTCCATCTTTGCGAGGGCCTTCATCTCCTCAAGTTGTTCGGCCGTGAGGAACTTCGCGATCGGGCCTTTGAGTTCGCCTTCCTTCGTCCAGGAGATGTAGCCGAGACCCTTACCGCCGTTCTCCTTGACGAACGCTTCGCGCTTATCGAACCAGGCACGGGCTTCTACGCCGACGATGCCCTTGACGAGCAGCCCCTTCACAAGACCGCCCTGATCGACCGTGTTGGCGAACGCCTTGAAGGAGGCGCGGTGGAAGAAGTCGCTCATGTCGATCCACTTCAGCGGGTTGCGGAGATCCGGCTTGTCCGACCCGTACGTCATCATCGCGTCGCGGTACTTGATGCGCGGCCACGGCGCCGCGTTGCACGCCCACGTGGAAAACTTCTTGAATGTGGCGGAGACGACATCCTCGACGACGGCGAAAATCTCGTCCTGCGTGACGTAGGACATTTCAATGTCGAGCTGGTAGAACTCGCCCGGCGAACGGTCCGCGCGCGCCGCCTCGTCGCGGAAACAGGGGGCGATCTGGAAGTACTTGTCGAACCCGGACACCATCAGCAGCTGCTTGAACATCTGCGGCGCCTGCGGCAGGGCGTAGAACATACCCCGGTGGACGCGGGACGGCACGAGATAATCGCGCGCACCTTCGGGCGACGAGGCCGTGAGAATCGGCGTCTGGTATTCGTTGAAACCCTTGGCCCACATTTGCTCGCGGAGGAAACGGATGACCTGCGAACGAAGGACGATGTTGTGGTGGAGCTTTTCGCGGCGGAGGTCGAGGAAGCGGTATTTGAGACGCATTTCCTCGGACTCCTCGGCTTTCTCGTCGGGGATGTAGAGCGGCGTCACATCGGACGCGGATTCCATCACAAGCTCGTTCGCCTCGATTTCGATTTCACCCGTCGGCAAATCGGGGTTGATCGTTTCCGGGTCGCGGAGTTTCACTTCGCCCGTGACCGTGATGACGGATTCAAGGTGGGCCTTTTCGACCTGCGCGAAGAACGACCGGGACGGATGCACGACGATCTGCGTGATACCGAAATGGTCGCGCAGATCCACGAACAGAATGCCGCCATGGTCGCGGAGACGGAACATCCAGCCGGAGAGACGGACGGTCTGGCCCGCGTTTTCCTTGCGGAGTTGGTTGCAGGTGTGTGTACGGTAGGGATGCATGTCTGCCATCTGGTTCTTCTTTCTTTAACTGCCTGAGTGCAAAAGGACGTTGTTCCGCGCGGCCGACGAGATACCGCCCGCCTTGTTCCATTCGGGATCGGTGACGGCCATTCGGTAGAGTGCCACACCGACGAGGACGAGCGCCAGCAGAAAATAGGGGAGGACGGGATCGACCTCTCCTGCGCGTGAATTTAAATGGACTGTCCTCTGCGTTTTCATGACCATCTAGTATAGCATAAATACGTATGGAAAGGGCGGTTCTTACAGGACTTGCAGAAATTCGGTGAAACGGCAAAGTAAATGTGCCCTCGTTTCACGGACGGGGTGTATTTACTTTGCCATTTCAGTTTCACCCATCAAAATTTCCAGTTTTTGCAGTTGAAGGATCGTGCGGAAATATGGTAGAATAACGGCCATAATGGCAAGAGCGAAGAAGATACCGTACGACAGCGCGAATTTCAAGCAAGTCCGCGCAGCAAGCGGCGTCGAGGGGGGTGTGTGAGCGCGGCGGATGTCGTTTCCATTGTCATCGTCACGTGGAAGGGCGACAATCTCTTGCGGGCGTGTCTCGATTCGCTCGCGCGTATCTATGCGACCGCGATGCAGTCTGGACGCAGTATTTCCGAAACATCCTCTATTCGTTTGCGCGTAACTGGGGCTGGTGGGGGGCGGCTTGTGATGCTTCCCATGTTTGCGTGTGCGGCGTTTGTCCGCAGTCCGCGTTGTCTCTTGCGGGCGGTTGGGATTGTCGCAAAAGGGCGGAGGCCTGAATGAGAGAAGGGCTTAAGCCGTGCGAGGTCCAGCACCGCATGACGCGGCGGTGTACGGGCTGGGATTACCATGCGCGGGCGATTTACCAGATTACGCTTGTGCAGGCCGATCGGCGGCGGCCCGCGCTGGGGCGGCTGGTCGTCGAGAATTCGTCGGCGGCGCCCGAGGCGGTGGCGGCGTGGGTCGAGCCGAGCGCATTAGGGGCGGCGATTCTCGCGCATTGGAAGCGGCTGGGCGATTTCACGCCCGAAATTCGGCCGCTTTTCTGCCAGCTGATGCCCGACCATTTGCACGGCATTCTCGCGGTTACGCGGCCGATGGCGAAGCCGCTCGGCAACGCGATCGGCGGGTTTAAGACGGGCTGCGAGAAGATTTACCGCATTTACCGTGGGCTGGCACCCACGGCACAGGACAAGGCGCCCACGGCACAGGACAAGGCACCCACGGCACAGGACAAGGCACCCACGGAACAGAACCAGGCGGGCGCGATTTGCGAGGCTTTTGGCAATGGCGGGGCGTTGGGCGGCGCGGGGCTTGGCTTGGCGGCTGGGCGCGATCTTACGGAAAGCGGCTGGGCGGCGAAAGGCGTGGCGGCTTGTTCTGTTTCGAGGGCGCAAGCCCTCGATCTCCCCCGCCTCTGGGCGCCGGGCTTTCAAGATTCGATTCTCTTTCGCGCAGGCCAGCTCGATGCGATGTTCAACTACCTGCGCGACAACCCGCGCCGGCTCGCGGTCAAGCGGCTTTACCCCGACCTCTTTCGCGCGGTCGGGGTTTTGCGGCGGCCGTTGCCGGGTTTTGGCGGCGTTGGCGCGTTTGCGGCGTTGGGCAACCGCTTCTTGCTTGACCGCCCGCTCGTGCAAGTTCAGGTTTCGCGGCGCGACTTCGCGTATCGGCGCGAGCCCAAGACGGGCTGTGGCCTCAAGATCGCTCGCGATGCGGCGGGCGCGCCGTGCATCGCGTCGGAAAGCACGGCGTTTACGGCGAAATGCGACACGCTCCTGGCGCGGGCGCGGCAGGGCGCGGTCTTGCTTTCGCCGTGCGTGAGCGAGGGTGAGCGCGAAGTCGCGCGGCGGGCGTTTGCCGAAAAGTTGCCTCTTGTCGTTTTGCGCAACAAGGGCTTCGCGTCGCTTGAAAAGCCGAGCGGACGTTACTTTGACGCTTGCGCAGAAGGGCGGCTTCTTCTGCTTGCGCCGGCGGCGTGGCCGCACGTGCCGGGCGAAAAGCCGATGACGCGGCGCGACGCGCTCGTCTTGAACCGCCTCGCCCAGGCTCTCTCGGGCGACGGCGCGGCCGCAATCAACTATCGCGGCGTCACGTTCGCCGATGTCGAGGCCTGGGCGCGAGAGGCGGTGGAATGCGTTGCCAAGGGAAAGGTTGCCTAAAATGGTCTACGATTGCTTTACTTTTTTCAACGAACTGGATCTCTTGGAGATTCGATTGAACACCTTGGACGCGGTCGTCGATCGCTTTGTCATCGCGGAGGCGACGCGGACGCACCGCGGACAGCCGAAGGAACTTCTTTTTGAAAAGAACCGCGCACGGTTTGCGGCCTTTACCGACAAGATCGTCTATCTCGTCGTGGACGATCTCTTGCCGGAAGACGAGGTTGCGCGGGATGTCATGAACCTACCTTGGGTAAACGAGAACCGTCAGCGCAATGCCCTGGCACGCGGTCTCGTTGGCGCGAAAGGCGATGACGTCATTCTCGTGTCGGACGTGGATGAGATTCCGCGCCCGGAGAAAGTCGTGGAGGCCGTGCGGCTTGCGCGGCAGGGCGAAATCGTCCGCTTCATTTTGGACGTTTTTACGTACTACGCCAACATGAAGGACTACCGTACGCCGCATTGGAATCTTGGTACGCTGGCGATTTCATTCAAGGCGTATGCGGATGGCCGCCTTCTTGATCGTGTGGCCTGTGACCGATTCACCACCGCGTCCGAGAGCGCGGGGCGGTGTATCCAGAAAGTCCGGTTCCTGCATCCGACGCGGCGGCTCGCGGATGCCGGTTGGCACTTGACGTATCTGGGGGGACTGGCGGCCGTCCGACGCAAGCTCCTGTCGTTCTCCCATTCGGAGGCGGCGCATCTTGCGGACACGGCCGAAGAGCGGTTGCGCCGGGGGGAGAATGTCATAGGAGGGCGCAGGGATGCGTTTGGTGTGCCGTTGGATGCGCGTTTCCCGTCCTATCTGGTCGAGCATTCGGATCGTTTCAGTCATTTACTGTTTCACCTTCCGGACGGCTACCTGCGGCAGACGCGCTTTGCACGGCACCTCGCTGCGCTTCGGGGACAGGTCTACCGTGCGCTCGTGGCACTTGTGCCGAAATGCCTGGAAAAGCCCTTGTCGGGCATTTACCGGAAGATCAGGTTCAGATGATGCCTAAGGTCTCGATACTCGTTGGCGTTTTCAACGGCGAGCGGTTCTTAGGCGAACTGCTCGACTCCATCCGGTCGCAGACAGATCCGGGGTGGGTCTGCATCTGCGTCAATGACGGTTCGACGGACGGTTCCGCGACGATTTTGGCGGAGGCGGCGCGGCGCGATGCGCGATTTCACGTTCTGTCCCAGCCGAACGGCGGCGTTGGCGCGGCGCGCAACGCGGCGTTGGCAGCCGTGCGGACGCCCTACATCATGTTTGCCGACCAGGACGACAGGCTTCTCCCGGATGCCGTTGCGCGGGCGGTCGCGGCCATCGAGGCGACGTTGGCAGACATCGTGCATTTCCGTTCGAACCGAAACCTCTCGCGGTCGATTTTCGTTTGGGAGCACATCTTTCGGACGGCGGCGATTGGAGCGACCCGCTTCCCGCCGATTACGGGCGGCGAGGACACAGCCTTTTTCTGGGAACTCGGATTCAAGGGGCTTCGGATGGCATCGATCGATGCGGAACTCTATTTCAACCGCCCCAATTGTGGCAGCTTTTCGCGCGCCGTCTCACCGCGTTACATCGACAATGTGTTTGCGGGCTATCAGGCTATGTGGATGTGCGGCTTTCGCTATGGACTGCGTCCTTGGGAATTGCGCCGTCGCTTGTTCCCGCATGTCTTCTGGTTTTCGCTGTCGGTTCTGCTACGGCATGGAAAGGCGGCGAACCTCAGGGCGTTGGTGCGAAATGTCCGGTTGCTTGGACGAAGTCTGAAAGTCGCTTCGACAGACAAGGAGATGTGATGAGCGGACATGTGATCGATCTTATGACTTGGGCGGACGAACGTCTGCGACGTGATCGTCAGGAGGGGTTGCCTATCGTAGAAGGGCGTTCGGATGTCACGGCGGTTGCCTATGTCTTCGGGACGCCCGACCGGATGCCCGCCTATGGGCGCGCAATCGAACTGGCCTTACGGGAAACGTACCGGTGGTGCGGACGGTTGCGGACGACGCTGGTTGTGAACCGGTTGACGGAGGAACTTGAGGCCTTTGCGTCGGACTGCGGGCCTTGGCTGCGCGTGGATATTGACGAGACCTTGCGCCCCGGCGACATCGCCGGGTTCTCGCGTAACATGATTCGGACGCTTCCCGACCGTTTCGACACGCCGTATCTGCTCAACATCCATCCCGACGGCTTTCCTCTGCGCACGGGATTGGATGATTTCGTCGGGCAATGGGACTACATTGGTGGCCCTTGGCGGACGGATCGCGACAACTGGATTACACGCCGTCTACTCACGCGCTGGGATGGCGCGGGGAACGGCGGGTTTGCGCTTCGGACGCGAACGATCTGCGAACTGGGTGCGACCGCTTACCGTCGCTTTTGGAAGATGATACCCGACTGCTATCTGCTTTACGAGGACATTTTCTTTACGCGCTTCCTGCCGCGCTGGCAACCGGGTTATGCGCGACAGGTTTCGCTCGCGCCGCGTACGGCGGCGGCGGCGTTTTCCTTCTGCGAGAATGCCGCCGCGCAGAAGGAGTATGGCCGCCTCCCGTTCGGCTTTCACTCGTGGAAGGCGTTCAGAAGCCTGGTCGAAGCGGGCGTTTTGAACGAGGATGGAATGCCTACCGTCGGGCAAGAAAGCTCTTGATGGATTTCTTGAAGGCTTCGTCCGAGAAGTAGGTGTCAATGAAGGCCTGCCCTTTGGCACCCAGGGCGCGGGCGAAGTCGCGGTCTTCGTAGAGCCGCCGGAGGGCGGCGGCCGCCGCCGCGAGGTTTGGCTCGGCCCAAGTCTTGACATGGCGATAGGCATCAACATCGCGTTCGGCTTTCGTCCGTGCTGTGATTGTCGAGAATGGTCAGCGGACAGTCGCGCACGGGCGAGTTTTCCGCAAGAATCGCTTCAAGCGTCTTCTTGAGAAACGGCGCACGGTTGTAGGTGATGAGGACGAGTGCAAGGCGAGGGGTGTGATCCATGGCAAACGTGGAGGCGTGTGTCGGGTCAATGGATTTTAGTGAAGTGGGGCTTGATCCAGTAGCGCCAGACGGCGTAGGCCCAGTAGCGCCAAAGGAAACGCGACTGGAGGGGGCCACGATAGTCACTACTTTGCGTGATCTGGACGAACGTTTGGAACTGCTTGTCAAAGTCGTGTTCCATGCGGGCGTGGATGGGGACGTAGTCGCGGAATCCGTTGGCCGTGACGATTTTTGCGTGGGCGCCACAGGCGCAGGCTTCTTCGAGAACGGCGGTCTCCGCGTCGAAGGAATAAAGCGTACGCGTCCGCTTGAGGCGCGCGGCCAGTTCTTCGCGCGTGGCGGGCCATTGCATGGTGAGAGTCGGAATGGCCCGCAGTTCGGGCGGATCGCACCAACGACCGCCCTTGTAGACGAAACAGTAGTCATCCGTTCGTTCCAGTCCAGGATCGTTGAAGAGGCTTTTGTCGATCCAGGGAACGGAGAGCACGTGTGCGCCCGGCAGAAACTCCGGCAGATAGGTAAAGACCATCTCGCTCGTGTGATAGCGTCGCATGCCGCCGTTTCGTCCTGGGTAAAACAGCACGAATCGCGCGACGTTGCGAAAGCGCAGGGGATTTCCGGCAATGATTTCCGGATAGACGACAATGCCGTCTTGGCGGAGGGATGCGTCGATACGTGTGAGGCGCGGAAGTCCGGAGGCTTCCCATCCCGTTGGATTGAGCACGTAGTAGAAAACGTTGTAGCCTTCGGTGGCGAGGCGCTTGGCGAGCAGCATCAGGACGCGAATCCCGTTTGAACGAGTGTAACTGGGAATACAAAAAAGATAGGGGCGTTTCATATCAAGGAGTTTTCGTTGTTTTCACAACGAGGAGAACGAGTGCGAACTGGAGGATGGTATAGGCGAGTCCCGCCCAGGTGAGTGTCTGAAGACTGGCGACATCGAGGGCGGTTAGGGTGTCGATGAATCGATCCGGCAGCATGCCGCGAAAGAATTCGCAACCGAGGATTGCGATCAAGGCGCCGACCCAGAGGAAGTTCATGCCGGTGACAATCCAGACGGGGCGAAAACGGCGGCAGGCCATTTCGTAGGTGACGAAAGAACCAATGGCGCAGGATACGCCCACGCCGATTGTCGTTGGCGCGGCAAGTCGGGCGTAATCGAGATAGGGCGACCAGGCAGGGATGAACGCAAACAGCCAAGGGCCGAACAGCGCGAAGACGAGCGCAAGGCATCCGCTAAAGAGGAGAGAACCCCAAATGGCATGGTGAAGGACATGGCGGTTTTCCACCCCTTGTTCGTGTGCCTCTGCGGCGAGGGGGAAGAGGACGAGCATCAGGGAGAGACCGAGATACCCGCCGACCTCGGCAAGTTTGGAGAGCAGGTAGTAGGCGGCCGATTCGACTTCGGGCAGACGTTGCCGGAAGAGGGTCGTGTAGAGCGCAGAATAGACGGTGCAGCCAATTGTCCAAACGGCGACGGGGGCTGCGTAGCGCAGGACGGCAGGAAGGTCTTTTCGCCATGCGCGATCGGACTCAATGCCGTGCAGGTCGCGACGAAGGCTGAAGAACGCGATAACTGAGGTCGCCGTCGGCGGAGTGACCTGTCCGAGGACATAGCCTGACAGCGCACGGATGGGCAGGGCGACGAGAAGGGTGACAAGGCGAATAGGTGCACCTATGAGATTGACCAAGGACAGGAGCTTGAATTTTTTGAGACCCTGTAGGGCGTTCGTCAACAACAGGGAGATATTGCCGATGAAACCGGCGGCGAGGATGAGGATTGTCAGAAGTCCGTTTGTGATGCGAAGCCGCTCGTAGAAATGAGGAAGCAAAAGATAGGCCGCCGCAATGCAGATGACGAAGAGCGCGGCGGATGCGACGAGGACGTCGCGGACGAGGCACTTGACCTTGCCGAATTCGCCGCGCGTCGCGTAGACGTTGACGTATTTCGCGAAGACGGTCGCCAGGACGGCAAGCGGCACGGTGAACAGCCCCGACAGTTGCTGGAGCGGCAGGACGGCCCCCAGCTCCTCCGGCCCGACGTACTTCGGCACGAGCCACAGCCCGATGAACGCCTGAATCACGTCGCCCGACCGACAGGCGACGAAAATCATCAGCGAATACCACCAGAAGTCGCCGAGACGGGCATGAAGACGCTTAAGCATAGGAAACTAGATTATACCAAATTTCAGTCCGCCGTTCGTCGCTCGTGTACGAATGGGAAGGGGGCGCTCGCCGATACCCACACCCTACAGGCGTTCTCCCTAATAAGTCGGCAGTTTGCTTTTTAGAGACTGTACTTTCGTCGTGGAATCGTCTATACTTGTCTGCAACGAATAAAGTGAAAGCGAAGAACGAAAGAAGAAGGGTTCCGAATCATGGCTGAAAAGACCAAATACGTGTATTTCTTTGGGGCGAACCAGACCGAAGGAAACGCCAATATGCGCGAACTGCTCGGCGGCAAGGGCGCGAATCTCGCCGAAATGGCCGGCATGGGCCTGCCCGTGCCGCAGGGCTTCACCATCACCACCGAGGCCTGCACGCGCTACTACGACGACGGCCGGAAAATCGGCGACGACATCAAGGCGCAGATTCTCGAATACATCGACAAGCTTGAAAAGAGCGCGGGCAAGAAGTTCGGCGACGTCAAGAACCCGCTCCTCGTCTCCGTCCGCTCCGGCGCCCGCGCGTCCATGCCCGGCATGATGGACACGATTCTCAACCTCGGCCTCAACGAGGCCGTCGTCGAATCGCTCGCGAAGCAGACGCAGAACCCGCGCTGGGCGTGGGACTGCTACCGCCGCTTCATCCAGATGTTCTCCGACGTCGTGATGGAAGTCGGCAAGAAGCACTTTGAAAAACTCATCGACGAGATGAAGGCCCGTCGCGGCGTGCAGCTCGACATGGAACTGACGGCCGACGACCTGAAGGAACTCGCCACGCAGTTCAAGGCCGAGTACAAGGAGGCCATCGGCAAGGATTTCCCGGGGGATGCGAAGGAGCAGCTCGTCGAGGCGATCAAGGCCGTCTTCCGCAGCTGGGACAATCCGCGCGCGAACGTCTACCGCCGCGACAACGACATCCCCTACAGCTGGGGCACCGCCGTGAACGTCCAGATGATGGCGTTCGGCAACCTCAACGACCAGTCCGGCACGGGCGTCGCCTTCACCCGCGACCCGGCGACTGGCGAGAAGAAGCTCATGGGCGAGTTTCTCATGAACGCCCAGGGCGAGGACGTCGTGGCCGGCATCCGTACGCCGATGCCGATCCAGAAAATGGCCGACGTGATGCCAAACGTCTTCGAGCAGTTCCTCGCCGTGTGCGACAAGCTGGAGAAGCACTACCGCGACATGCAGGACATGGAGTTCACGATCGAGAACGAGAAGCTCTTCATGCTCCAGACCCGCAACGGCAAGCGCACGGCGCGGGCTGCGCTGAAAATCGCCTGCGACCTCGTGGACGAAGGGATGCGCACGGAGGAAGAGGCCGTCTGCATGATCGACCCGCGCAATCTCGACACGCTTCTCCATCCGCAGTTCGACACCGTGGCGCTCAAGAAGGCCCAGCCGAAGGGGCGCGGCCTCGCCGCCTCGCCGGGCGCCGCCTGCGGCCGCATCGTGTTCAACGCCGAGGACGCCAAGGCGTGGAAGGCGCGGGGCGAGAAGGTCGTGCTCGTGCGTCTTGAAACGTCGCCGGAGGACATCGAGGGCATGAAGGCCGCCGAAGGCATCCTCACGGTGCGCGGCGGCATGACGTCCCACGCGGCCGTCGTCGCGCGCGGCATGGGCGAATGCTGCGTGTCGGGCTGCCACGACATCCTGATGGACGAGGAGAACAAGACGTTCAAGCTGGGCGGCAAGACGTTCAAGGAGGGCGACTGGATTTCGATCGACGGTTCGACCGGCAACATCTACGACGGCGTGATTCCGACCGTCGACGCGACGATCGCGGGCGAGTTCGGCCGCATCATGATGTGGGCCGACAAGTTCCGCAAGCTGCGCGTCCGCACGAATGCCGACACGCCGCGCGACGCGAAGAAGGCGCGTGAACTCGGCGCCGAGGGCATCGGCCTCTGCCGCACGGAGCACATGTTCTTCTCGCAGAGCCGCATCGCGCCGTTCCGCGAAATGATCTGCGCCGACACGGTGGAGGAGCGCGAAATCGCCCTCGCGAAAATCCTGCCGTACCAGCAGGACGACTTCGAGCAGCTCTTCGAGGCGCTGGACGGCCAGCCCGTGACGATCCGCTTCCTCGATCCGCCGCTGCACGAGTTCGTGCCGCACACCGAGGACGAAATCGCCCTCCTCGCGAAGGACACGCACAAGCCGATCAGCCGCATCAAGGAGATCATCGATTCGCTTCACGAGTTCAACCCGATGATGGGCCATCGCGGCTGCCGTCTCTGCGTCACCTATCCGGAAATCGCCGTGATGCAGACGAAGGCCGTCATTCGCGCCGCCATTGCCACGCAGAAGAAGCACAAGGGCTGGAACGTGAAGCCGGAGATCATGATTCCGCTCACGGGCGACGTCAAGGAGTTCAAGTTCGTGAAGGACATCGTCGTCCACGTGGCGAACGATGAAATCCAGGCCGCCGAAATCAAGCTCAACTACGAAGTCGGCACGATGATCGAAGTGCCGCGCGCCGCGCTCGTCGCGGACAAGATCGCGGAGGAGGCCGAGTTCTTCTGCTTCGGCACGAACGACCTCACGCAGATGACGTTCGGCTTCTCCCGCGACGACGCGGGCAAGTTCCTCGGCGACTACTACGACAAGAAGATCTACGAGAACGACCCGTTCCAGAAGATCGACCCGGACGGCGTGGGCAAGCTCATGCGTTTGGCGGTCAAGGACGGCAAGGCCGTGCGCGAAGGGCTCCACTGCGGCATCTGCGGCGAACACGGCGGCGATCCGGCCTCGATCGTGTTCTGCCATCAGATGGGACTCGACTACGTGTCCTGTTCGCCGTATCGTGTGCCGATCGCGCGTCTCGCGGCGGCGCAGGCCGCGCTGGGCAAGAACTGACGCGACGGCCGTGATCGAACGGGATGCCTATCTGCTGGCGGGTGCGACGGCGAGCGGGAAGACCGCCGCCGCGAACCTGCTGGCTCGTGCGCGTGGCGCGGCAATTCTGAGCGCCGATTCCATGCTCGTCTATGCGGGCATGGACGTTGGCACGGCCAAGCCGTCGCCCGCCGAACGGCGCGAGTTCGCCATGGGCGGCGTGGACGTCGTGACGCCGGCCGAGAAGTTTTCGTCGGGCGCTTGGTTGCGCGCGGCGGCGAAATGGCTGGCGAGCATTCCCACGTCGCGCCCGATCGTCATCGTCGGCGGGACGGGGCTTTATTTCTCCGCATTGTTGCGCGGCCTCGACCGCACGTGGACGAATCCGCCGCCGGCCTATCCCGTGTTGCAGGTGGATCGCGCCGTGCTCCACGCGCGGATCGCGGCGCGGCTGGACGACATGTTCCTCGCGGGCCTCGCCCAGGAAGTCGCCGCCCTCCGCCGCGCCTATCCCGTCTGGTCGATCACGGCGGCGGCGGCCATTGGCTACAAGGAGTTCATCGACGGGCTGCCGGCGGCGGCGGTTCGTGAAAAGATTCTCGTGCGGACGCGCCAGCTGGCGAAACGTCAGGACACGTGGTTTCGCCATCAGGCGACGCCGCTCTACGTGCCGATCGGTGCGACGGCTGAAGAGACGGCCGCGCGAGTGGCGGACGTTTGGGACGCCCACGGCCCGTGGCGTGTGCGTCTGCCAGAAGAAGGAGAGACGGTCGATGTTGCTTGACGTCCGGAATCTGCGGATTGCGTTCCATCGCGACGGACGGGAGATCGTGCCCGTTCGCGACGTGAGTTTCACGGTGCCCGAACACGGGCGCGTGGCGCTTGTGGGCGAATCGGGGTGCGGGAAGTCGCTCACCGCGCTCTCCCTGCGGCGGCTCTCTCCGACCGACCGGGCGGCGATTTCGGGCGAAATCCGCTTCACGCCGCCATCGTCGTCCCGCCGCCAGGCGGACGATCCGCGTCGTATTGCCTACGTCTTCCAGAATCCGTCGGATTCGCTCAATCCCGTGATGCGGATCGCAGACCAGATCCGCGAAGCGTTGCCGGACGAGTTGAACCGGGCGGCGCAGGACGCCCGCATTGTGGAACTGCTGGCGCGGACGGGACTGCCCGATCCGCAACGGGCCGCCCATGCCTACCCGTGCGAGTTGTCCGGTGGACAACAGCAGCGGTGCATGATTGCAATGGCGTTGGCGGCCGAGCCGGATTTGCTCGTGGCGGACGAACCGACAACGGCGCTCGACGTGACGACGCAGAAGCAGGTGTTGGAATTGATCGATGCGTTGGCCGACGAGACCGGGATGGCCGTGCTGCTGATTACGCACAACCTCGGTCTCGTGGCGGGACGCATGGACGTTGTGAACGTGATGTATGCCGGGCGCATCGTCGAAAGCGGCCCCGTATTGGACGTGCTGGCGCGGCCGCGCCACCCGTACACGAAAGGCTTGCTGGCGGCCGTGCCGGCGCTCGATGCGCCGCGTGACGCGCCGCTCGCGGACATCCCCGGCACGGTGCCGCCGCCCGACGCCTGGCCGGCGGGATGCGCGTTCTGGCCGCGCTGCGCCCTCGCGCAGGAACGTTGCCGCCGGGTGTCGCCGCCCGATGTCGCCGACGGTCGCCGCCGCCATGCTTGCTGGCTGTCCCGTGCCGGCGACTGACCGCTTCTTCCGTGATTTTATGATATAATCTAACGACCGATTTTATAAGGAAAAGACATGTCCGAAGAGCAGCCGACCCCGCAGGAAACCCCGTCCAACTACAACGCCGCCCAGATTCAGGTTCTGGAGGGCATGGAGGCCGTTCGCAAGCGTCCCGCCATGTACATTGGCGATACGGGCGAACGCGGTTACCACCACCTCGTCTACGAGGTCGTGGACAACTCGATCGACGAGGCGTTGGCTGGCTACTGCACACTCGTGGACGTGCAGATCAACCCCGACGGATCGTTGTCCGTTTCCGACAACGGGCGCGGTATTCCCGTGGATATGCATCCCACGCAGCGTCGTCCCGCCATCGAAGTCGTGCTCACGGTTCTCCATGCCGGCGGCAAGTTCGACGGTTCCAACTACAAGGTCTCGGGCGGTCTTCACGGCGTGGGCGTGAGCTGCGTGAATGCGCTGTCCGACTGGATGAAGGTCGAGGTCAAGCGCGGCGGGAAGATCCACCAGATCGAGTTCTCGCGCGGGCACGTCACGAAGCCGCTCACCGTCGTGGGCGAATGCGGCGACGAGACGGGCACGACGGTGACGTTCTTCCCCGACCATTCGATTTTCACATGCCATGCGTTCAAGTGGGAAATCCTCTGCAACCGTCTGCGTGAACTCGCCTTCCTCAACAAGGGCGTGAAGATTCACTTCAAGGACAACGAGGGCGAGGGCCATCACGAAGAGACGTTCCATTACGAGGGCGGCATCGATGAATTCATCCAGTACCTGAATACGAACAAGACGCCCATTACGCCCGTCATCCATTTCGAGGGCGAGGCGCAGGGTCTGACGGGTATTGTACAGGCCGAAGTGTCGATGCAGTACACGGACACGTATTCGACGATTGAACAGACGTACTGCAACAACATCCACACGGTCGAGGGCGGTACGCACCTCTCCGGATTCCGCGCGGCGCTCACCCGCACGATCAACAAGTACGGGCGCGACAAAGGCGGCATCAAGGAGAAGGATACCGTCACGGGCGACGATATGCGCGAAGGTCTGACGGTCATCGTCTCCGTCAAGGTGCCGCAGCCGCAGTTCGAGGGACAGACGAAGACGAAACTCGGCAACGGCGAAGTGCAGGGGATTGTCGATTCAATTGTGAGCGACAAGTTGATGACCTTCTTCGAGGAGAATCCGAAAGTCGCCGACGTCGTCGTCCAGAAAATCATGATGGCCTGCCGTGCGCGCGAAGCCGCGCGTAAAGCGAAAGAGACCGTGCGCAAGGGCGTGATGGATGGGCTTTCGCTGCCGGGCAAGTTGCGCGACTGTTCCGAGCGCGATCCGGCCAAGACCGAACTCTTTCTCGTCGAGGGTGATTCCGCCGGCGGTTCGGCGCAAGTCGGCCGCGACCGTCGCATCCAGGCGATTTTGCCGCTGCGCGGCAAAGTGCTGAACGTGGAGAAGGCGCGGGTGGACCGGATGCTCGCCAACACGGAGATTCGGACGCTCATCACGGCGATCGGTTGCGGTTTCGCCGAGGCGTGGGACGTCTCCAAAGCCCGCTACCACAAGATCGTCATCATGACCGATGCCGATGTCGACGGCGCCCACATCCGTACGTTGCTGCTGACGTTCTTCTACCGCAAGATGCCGGAGCTGATTGAGAAGGGCTACATCTACCTCGCCCAGCCGCCGCTCTACAAGGTCGAACGCAAGAAGAAAATCGAATACGTCTTGACCGACGCCGAAATGACGTCGAAACTGCTCTTCCTCGGGTTGGACGACATGACCGTGAAACGGATGGATGGTACGGCGTTCGGCACGGCCGACGCGCGGAAGCTGCTTGAACTGCTGGCGGAAATCGAAAGCGCGGTTCAGACGATTGAGCGGCGTGGTATTTCCACGCGGGATCTGCTCGACCATCGCGAAGCCGATGGCACCGTTCCGCGCTACGTGCTGATTCGCGGCGCGGGCGACGGGGCGCAGGTCGAGTACGCGCGGGACGAGGTGGCGTTCAAGACGCGCGTGGCCGAACTCCAGCGCGAGATGCAGACGACGATCGACATTCCGAACACGCAGGTCGAGACGTACCATCCGACGGATCAGATGGTGTTCCGCTGGTTGGAGGTCTACCGTTCCGCGCAGTTGCGCAAGCAGATGGAATCGCTGAAGGCGATGGGTTATTCCGTAGCGGACTATCTGGGCGAAAGCGGCGACGTGGCTGCGTTGGAGGAGGACGGCTCGTCGCAGACGGTCAAGTCCCTCCCCGCCCTGCTGGACGCCGTACGCGCACGTGGCCGCAAGGGCATGAGCATCTACCGCTTCAAGGGTCTGGGTGAAATGGACGCGAAGGAGCTGTTCGACACGACGATGAACCCGGACAAGCGTCATATGCTGCGCGTCCAGCTCGCCGACGCGGTGAAAGCCGATCAGATTTTCACGTTGCTGATGGGCGACGAGGTGGAGCCGCGCCGCAAATTCATCGAAGACAACGCACTCAACGCCCGCAATCTCGACATCTAAGGTCGCCCTCCCATGAAGTGGACGCTCTACAACCTTCTGTTCGGCATCGCCTATCTGGCGATGCTGCCGTCGTTTCTCGTCCGCATGATGCGTCGCGGCGGCTACAAGGCGCGGATGGGCGATCGCTTCGGCCGCTATCCCGGCGACTTGAAAGTCCCCGAAGGCGCGGTGTGGATTCACGCGGTGAGCGTGGGCGAGGTCTTCGTGGCGGGGCAGATGATGGCGGCGTTGCGCGAACGTGCGCCGGACATCCGTTTCGTCTTTTCGACAACGTCCTCCACGGGCTGGTCGGAGGCGGAGAAGATTGTGGGGCCGCACGATGTGCTGATCTACAATCCGCTCGACTTCAGCGGGTGCGTGAAACGTGCGCTCGACCGGATGCGTCCCCGTGCCGTCATTCTGACGGAGAGTGAAATCTGGCCCACGTTCATTCGCGCCCTCAAGGCCCGCAACATTCCCGTCTTTCTGATAAACGCCCGCGTGTCGGATCGCAGTGCCCCGCGCTACCGGAAACTGCGTTGGTTCTTCGGCGACGTGTTGCGCTGTTTCACGAAGATTTTTGCCCAATCGCAGTTGGATGCCGACCGTCTGGTGGCGGCGGGCGCCGATTCGGCGACGGTCGAGGTGACGGGTTCGTTCAAGTTCGACGTCGCGCGTCGGAATGCGGCCAAGGAACGCGAACTGCGCGGCTGGATCGGGCCAGGCGACATTCTGCTCGGTGCCAGTACGTGGCCGGGGGAAGACCAGGCGCTGGTGCGGATCTACCAGGCGTTGCTGCGGTCGCGGCCGGACGTGAAACTCGTCCTCGCGCCGCGCCATTTCGAGAAAGCGGACGCCGTGGAGGCCAACATCCGCAAGGCCGGTTTCTCCTGCGTCCGCCGTTCATGCGATCTTGTGGCCATGCCCTCTGAAGACCCCAACGTCTATCTCTGCGACACGACGGGCGAACTGATGGGGCTTTACGGCATCGCGACGGTCGCGTTCGTCGGGAAGTCGCTCTGTGCGCATGGCGCCCAGAACATGGTCGAGCCGTGCCTCTGCGGCATCGCCACGTTGGTGGGGCCGAACACCGAGAACTTCCGTCCCGTGATGCACGATTTGCTGGCGCAGAAAGCGCTCGTTCAAGTGGGGAGCGAAGACGCCCTGCGGCGGGAGGTGCTGCGGCTTTTCAACGATGCGTCCGCTCGCACTGCGTTGGGCGAACGCGCACGTGCGGCTGTCGCGAGCCGGCGCGGCGTCGTGGGGCGTTGTGCCGACGAATTGCTGGCCGCGTTGCGTCCGCCGGTTTCGCTGGACGTTTCGGGGACGGCTGTCTCGGACGTTCGCAAGCGGTCGCATCGGGTGGCGATTTGGACGTGCGTAGCCGCCGCGCTCCTCTATTTGGCGTCGTGTCCGTTCGTCGTGCCGCGTCTCAACCATGCCTGGGATTATCTGCAGATGGACGCCAACCGTCGTTATTCGACGTTCATCGGTCTCTCGGCCGCGACGCTCATTTACCCGTGGTCGTTGCCTGCGGCGCGGACGGCCTGTCGCGGCCTTCGCCAGCGCGAAGTGGCGGGTGTGGACGAGTTTGGCGTCGACCGTTTCCAGTCGACGGCGAAGTTGAAAAACCTGCTGCCGCGTCTTTTCGACGGACGGCGGACGGTGGCGTTCGACGCCCGTTTCGCCACGCTTGCGGATTTGAAAGGCGTCCACACGTTCATGTGCCGGGAAGGGGACGGTTATTGGCTGTGGTGCATCGGTCGTTGGGACTATCTGTTTATTGCCAAGAAGGGGGACGACGGGCGGACTGAGACGGTTGATTCGGCGGCGTTTCTGGAGAAGTTCTCCGGATTGTTCGACGATTTTGCGTCGGCGGGTATCTACGCGCCGGCGGATCTCTTCGCCTCCTACGTGGGGGACGAGACGACGACTGCGCCGTTGTTGGAGGATGTGACGGCCGGAGACCGGATGTTGTCGGCGGTGCTGCCGTTGCGCTTGGCGTTCAAGCCCACGCCGACGGGCGGCCGCGGGCCGGTCGTCGCTTCGCGCCTGATGCCCTACGAACTGCCGCCGCTGGAGTGGTTCAAGCGTGGGGAGACGGACGGGCGCGTCTTCCTCACGTTCATCGAGCGGATTGACGCCGTGCAAGTCGCCCGGCGCGGTATTCTGCTGGGATTTGATGCGGCCGACGCGGGCGCGTCGACGAACGCCGTGTCGTCCTGGTCGGCGGCGGCCAAGACGAATCCGCGTGATCCGTTGCTGATGAATCTCGTCGATTCGTTGGACTTGGAAGGGCGGCGCTTTCTCAAAATCGGCAATGTGAACGGAGCGATTCGCTGCTACGAGAATCGTCTGCTCATTCGCCCGAACGACGTCGCGGCCGTCCACAACTTCGGCATCTGCCTCAAGAAATCGGGGCATCCCGACGTGGCCGCGCGGATTTTCGCGCGCGCGGTGGAGATGGATCCGAAGACGGACGCGCATCGGTTGGAACTCGTCGAGACGTGCGCGGCGAGCGGGCATGAGGATATCGCCTGCCGCCAGCTGGACGTGCTGATGAAACGCCATCCAGACGATCCGGCGTTGATGATGCGCGCGGCGCGGTTGCTCTGTCTGCAGTCGAACAAGGCGCGGAACGACGCGCGCGCGGTGGATTTGGCGGAAAACGCTGTCAGATTGACGGGTTGGAAAGACCGTGCCTACGTACAGGCCCTTGCGGACGTCTACATTGAAGTCGGACAAGTCCGCTTGGGCGTGGCGCTTAAACGGAAAATGAAAGAAATGAGGTTTGAAAAATGAAACGTGCAGTCGCTTTCCTCTCGCTCGTTCTGCTGGCGGGGTGCTTCACCCTCCATCGTTCCGCCGTCACGCCCGTTCAGATGACGAAGGCGCCGGCGGGGCGCGACGTCAAGGTGGCCGTGTCGGGCTTCGCCGCCACGCTCACGGAGTACATTCCCGTCTATGGCTACACGACGGGCTACGTCGACCACGGCCCCTATCGCGGGCGGCATGGCCGCTGGTACTACACGGGCGGGCACTACGAGACCGTGACGACGGAGACGCTGGTGCCGAAAATCAGCCCCAACGAGGCGTTTCTCAAACGGGCGCAGACGCACCTGGAGGAGAATGGGTTTCTGCTGCGCGCGCCTGAACCCGCGTTTACGATCGATGTTGCGTTCAGTGGCCCGTTCGTTTCGGCGAGCGAGAAGTCGGCGGAATGGGCGTGGATGCTGCTCTCCGTCCTCTCCGCCGAATATTCCGTCCAGAACTGGACGGCGAAGTTGAAGATCTACGACAACAAGACGGGGCGGCTCGTGTTCAGCCACGACTACGCCGAGAAGTTTGAGGATGTCGTCTGGTCGCCGCTCTTCTTCGTTGGGCTGGCGGGCTACGACGAGAACACCTACAATTTTATGCAGAGCTGGTGTCTGACGATTCTGACCGATCGTGCCATGGCCGACGCGACGGCGTTTCTCGCCAAGATGCCGTGAGCATTCGTGCCGTTTGAACTGAAGGGAGTTGAAGATGCCGTTTATCAACGATGAGTTTTTGCTGACGACGGACGCCGCGAAGGAACTGTACCACGGTTATGCGGAGAAGATGCCGATCATCGACTACCACTGTCATCTGCCGCCGGCGGAAATCGCCGAGGACATGCGGTGGGAGAACATCGCGCAAGTCTGGCTAGGCGGCGACCACTACAAGTGGCGGCAGATGCGCTCGAACGGCGTTGACGAGAAGTACATCACGGGCGACGGCTCGTGGGAAGAGAAGTTCAACGCTTTCGCCGCGACGATGGAGCGTCTGATCAAGAACCCGCTCTTCGACTGGTCGCATCTTGAACTCGCGCGTTATTTTGGCGTGACGGATCGTCTCTCGTCCCAAACGGCCGCGCAGATCTGGGCGACGTGCAACGCGCAGTTGCAACGCCCCGAATTCTCGGCGCGGGGTTTGATGGCGCGGTCGAACGTGAAGGTTGTCTGCACGACGGACGATCCGGTCGATTCGCTCGAACATCATCGGGCGATCGCGCGTCAGCCGTTCGGGACGAAAATCCTGCCCGCCTGGCGGAGCGACAAGGCTTCGAAAATCGACCATCCGACCGTGTGGAATGACTGGATGGACAAGTTGGCGGCGGCGGCGGGGATGCCGGTGAAGACGATGGACGATTTTCGCGCGGCTTTGCAGGCGCGGCACAGCTTTTTCGCGCAGACCGGTTGCGTCGTTTCCGACTACGGCCTCACCGAAATCTTCGCGACGCCCTACACGGAAGCCGAACTGTGTGCCATTTTCAAGAAAGTGCGCACGGGCGGAACGGCGACGGACGAGGAGGTGCGCAAGTTCAAAAGCGCGTGGCTTTACGAAGGATTGAAAGCGGACGCAGCGTCCGACTGGTCGGCGCAGCTCCATTTCGGCTGTCTGCGCGACAATAACACGCGGATGTTCCAGATGCGGGGGCCGGATACGGGGTTCGACTGCATGGGCGATTGGAATGTGGCGGCGAATCTGTCGCGTCTGTTCGACCGTCTGGAGATGGCGGATGCGCTGCCGCGTACGATTCTCTATTCGCTCAACCCGAAGGATACGGAAATGCTCGGCACGTTGATGGGGTGCTTCCAGAAGGGGCCCGTGCGTGGCAAGATCCAGCTCGGCGCCGCCTGGTGGTTCCTCGACCAGAAGGACGGCATGAAGAAGCAGATCGAGGCGTTGGCGGCGCTGGGATGTCTGGGGAACTTCGTCGGCATGTTGACGGACAGCCGTAGTTTCCTGAGCTACACGCGCCACGAGTACTTCCGCCGCATTCTCTGCGCCAAGCTGGGCGAGGAAATCGAGCGTGGCGAAATCCCGAACGATCTCGCATGGGTGGGCGGACTTGTCGCTGATATTTCCTACAATAACGCAAACCGCTATTTCTTCGGCGGAAAGTGAGGGTCCGCGCCGACCACCCCTATGTGCAGGGTGCGGTTCACGGAGACGCGAAACGAACGAATAAAGAACATGAAAAAAGTCCGGCGAACGAGATTCGCCGGACTTTTGCGTACCACCGTCGTGGACGGACGGATTACTTGGAGAAGACGACCTGCGGGCCATCGCCCTTGCGCTTGCGGATGACGCCGATCTGCTTCCAGGACTGGCGCAGATTGCGGAAGAGCGTCTTGACGCGGGGGAGCTGATCGGCCGGCAGGATGATGACGAAGCCGATGCCCATGTTGAACACGCGGTACATTTCGTCGTGATCCACCTTGCCCTGGCGTTCGATGAAGTTGAACACCGTCGGAACCGTCCAGGACGTGCGGTCGATTTCGCAGACGACCGAGTCGGGCAGGACACGCGGAATGTTGTCCGGGAATCCACCGCCCGTGATGTGTGCCATGCCGTTGATTTTGATCTTGGAATCCAGCAGCTTGGTGACGGGCTTGAGGAAGCTCTTGTGGACGGCGAGGAGGGCGCTGCCGACGGTCTGATTCGTACCAGGCAGCTTGTCCTGCGGCGACATCTGGCAGATGTCGAAGAACACGCGGCGGGCGAGGGAGTAGCCGTTCGTCTGGAGACCGCCGGAGGGGAGGCCGATCACGACGTCCCCGGCGCGGATGGACTTGCCCGTGATGACATCCTTCTTCGCGACCGTGCCGACGATCGTGCCCGTGAGATCGTACTCGCCGGCGGGATAGAGACCGGGGAGTTCAGCCGTTTCGCCGCCGAGAAGCGCCATGCTATTCTCCTTGCAGGCCTTGCAGAGGCCGGCGACGATCTGCTTGAAGACGGGGCCGTCGAACTTCGACGTGCCAACGTAGTCCATGAAGAAAAGCGGCCGGGCGCCCTGGACGAGAATGTCGTTGACGCAGTGGTTCACGATGTCCTGACCCACCGTGTCATGCTTCTTCATCATGCAGGCGATTTTGAGTTTCGTGCCCACGCCGTCCGATGACGCGACGAGCAGCGTGTCCTTTGAACTTCCGTTCGGCAGCTTGCACAGTCCGCCAAACGAACCGATTCCGCCGACGACGTTCGGGGTCTTGGTGGTTCCAACCATCGTCTTGATGGCTTTCAACGCCTCCATTTTGCTGTCGATGTTGACACCGGCGGCGGCATAGGCGGATTTCGCGGCGGGCGCGGGATTGTTCACGATGATGCTCCTTTGTTAAATTTCCATTTCGGGAAAATTGCGCATATTTTAGCAGAAACTTTGCTTGGGCGCAACCCCTTGACACTCACTTCAGAAAATGATATTCTATCCCCTTGACTTTTTATCCCTAAACTAGGATTGTACCCTGGAGTGGACATGGCGACAAAAGATACGCAAAAAAAGGCTGAAATCGGAAAAACAGGGAAGAAAAGAGGTTCAGCCGCAAAGAAGGAAGATTCTGCCCCGAAGAAACGGACGCGGAAATCCGCCAAGGACTGGGACGTCGAGGCGGAAGATGACGTTTCCGCTGGGAATGCGGACGAGGCGTCTTCCTCCGAGGCGTTCCTGGACGCCCCTGGTGGCGAGTTGGACGATGCGGAGAGCGAAGCGCGGGATTTGAATCTCGACAGCGTGGCGCGGGAAGTCGCGGCGGCCGAGAACATTGATGATTTGCCGGCGGACGAACAGGACGTGCCGGATCCGTCCGTGCTGGGCGATTCGTTCATTGCCGACGTCTTTTCCCCGATGTCGGGCGGCGAGTTCGGCGACGACGGCGACGGGGAGACGATGACGAGTTTCGAGGGAGGCAGCGAGATGCGCTTCGGCGAAATCCAGGCCGCCGTGAGCGAACTCGTCCACATCTCCGAACGCAACGGCGGGTTCGTCACGAAGGAGATTCTCGACCAGCACATGCCCTGGGGCGCGTTGCTGGACGAGGGGACGGACACCGAGAAGGCGATCGAGAACTTCAAGACGATGCTGGACAAGCTCGGCGTGCGCGTGATCGACTCCCGCGAAACGGAGGCGTTCATTGCCGACAAGGACAGTACGCTCGACAAGTTGTCGCAGAAAGCGCGGACGCAGGAGCTGTTCGACGATCCCATCCGCATGTACCTGCACCAGATGGGGCAGGTGCCGCTTCTGAGCCAGACGGAAGAAATCGAAATCTGCAAGCGGATCGAGGAGTCCGAGGAGAAAACGCAGGATCTGTTCAACCGCTTCGCGTTCACGCCCGGCATGTACCTGAGTTTGCTCGCCAAGCTGGAGGCCATGCAGGAGCGCTTCGACCGCGTGGTGACGGACAAGTTCGACGACAACCGCGACGCCTACATGGATCGTCTGCCGGAACTCCGCAAGATGTTGACCGACGTCGCCAAGCGTTTGCACGACGCGCAGGACAAGTACATGGCCGTCATGGGCCAGCGCAAGAAAATGACGGATGCACAGATCCGGGGCGCCGAGACGACCGTCAAGAACGCGCGTGACGCGCTGCGGAAGGCCTACGAGGAACTGAACTTCAAGCAGAAGGTGCTGGAGACGCTCTGCCGTGAGGCGGACGAGACGATCTATCTGCCCTATCGCGGCCTCCTGTCGCAGAAGCAGACGCTCCTCGGCCAGCATCCTTCCAAGAAGCGCGAAACGGAGCTGGGGAGGGTTCGCGCCGAAATCGAAAAGCTGGAAGCGCGGTTCGGGATGCCACCGGAGGAGTTTTTGGAGACGTTTGGCGAATTGCGCGACTTCCTCCACCGGGGTGAAGAGGCACGCACGAAGATGGTGGAGGCGAACCTCCGTCTCGTGATTTCGATTGTGAAGAAGTACATGAACCGCGGCCTCAGCTTCCTCGACCTCATTCAGGAGGGCAATACGGGGTTGATGAAGGCCGTTGAGAAGTTCGAGTACACGCGCGGCTACAAGTTTTCGACGTACGCCACGTGGTGGATTCGTCAGGCCGCCACGCGCGCGATTGCCGACCAGGCGCGGACGATCCGTATCCCCGTGCACATGATCGAGACGATCAACAAGTTGATGCGCGTCCAGAAGAAGCTGATTCAGAAACTGGGCCGCGAGCCGACCGAGAAGGAACTCTCCCTCGAAATGGAGATGAAGCCCGAACAGGTCCGCGCGGTGCGCCGCATGGCGCAGCAGCCGATTTCCCTCCAGTCGAAGGTCGGCGACAACGACGACGCCAAGTACGGCGATTTCATTCCGGACACGACGGCCGAGAACCCGTCCGAGCAGACGGCCTACTCGATGCTGCGTGAACGGTTGGGCGAAATCCTGCAGACGCTCACGGATCGTGAGCGGCAGGTGCTGGACTACCGTTTTGGGCTCACCGACGGTTTCTCCAGGACGTTGGAAGAGGTGGGCAAGCAGTTCAATGTGACGCGCGAACGCATCCGCCAAATCGAAGCGAAGGCCTTGCGTAAACTGCGTCACCCCTCGCGTCTCAAGAAACTCGACGGGTTCCTCGCGGGTTGACGTTTGGAGGCGCCGACGGGAAAGAAGAGAAGAAGAAAGGTAGAGTAGAAGAAAATGAGTATGATGATGTTTGCCCAGGCGGCGTCGAGTTGTTCGGCGTCGGCGGGTCTGTGCCCGGTCTCCTTGGGCATCGCAGCCGTCGTGGGCGCAGCCGTCGGTTTCGTCGCCGGCCGTCTGAGCAAGGGTGCGGGCAACAAGAACACGAAGAAAGCCGCGTCGCCGTCGCAGAAGAAAGGTTCGTCGCAGCCGCAGCCGCGCCGTGACCTGCGCATCACGGAAACGCGTGTGCCGATTCCGGCGGGCTACGTGGAAATCTACGTGGGCAACCTGAGCTACGACATGGACGAGCCGGCGTTGCGCAAGACGTTCGAGGCGTTCGGCACGGTTCACACCGCGCGTGTGGTGCTCAACCGCTACAACAACAAGTCCAAGGGCTTCGGTTTCGTGGTGATGCCGAATCGTCCCGAGGCCGAAAAGGCCATTGCGGCGCTCGACGAAAAGGACGTCATGGGCCGCAAGATGAAGGTGAACGAGGCCAAGAACACGGTCAAGCAAGAGGCCTAAGGACGGATATGAACGACGACCTCCTCTTCCTCTACGGACCTCCCGGCAGCGGGAAGTCGACCCTTGGCCAAGTCCTGGCGGCGCGTCTGGGTGTGCCGTTTACGGATCTCGATTCGGTTATCGTGGCGGAGGCAGGAGGCGTTTCCATTCCGGACATCTTCGCACGGGAATCGGAAAAAGGTTTCCGTGCGCGTGAACGCGCCGCGCTCCAGAACGTCGCCGCCCGCCCGGCGGGCGTTGTGGCGCTGGGTGGCGGTGCGCTTGTGGATTCTGCCGCCCGCGCCGTGGCGGAAGCCGCCGGGCGCATTCTTTTCCTCGACGTGCCGCGCCCCGTCCTCGAACGGCGCGTGATGGCGCAGCGGGGGACGCGGCCGCTTGCGGGTGCCGTGGACAAACTGCGCGCGCTGCTCGATGCGCGTGCCGCGCACTATGCGAGTTTTCCCCTTCGTTTGGTACAGACGGAGGCGCAGGGCGACGAATCGCCCGACGTCCGCGCCGACCGCGCGGAAATCGCGCTCGGCCGTTTTCGCATTACATCGGGCGACGTGCCGTCCGACGTCCGCGTGGGGACGGATCTCATCGAGACGCTGGGCGTCCGCACCCGCGCCTGCGGGTTCACTTCCCGCGCCGTCGTGGTCTGTGACGCGCACACCGCGCCGTTGTACGCCGATCGCGCCGTGAAGGCACTTCGTACGGCCGGGCTTGATGCGACGAGTGTGACAATTCCCGCCGGCGAGGAAACGAAGGACATTTCAACTGTCGCTACCATTTGGCGTGCGTTCCTGTCGGCCGGGCTTGGCCGCCGCGACGTCGCCGTGGCCGTGGGGGGCGGCGTGACGGGCGACATGACGGGATTCGCGGCCGCCACGTGGATGCGTGGTATCGCGTGGATCAACGTGCCGACGACGCTCCTGTCGATGGTCGACGCCTCGACGGGGGGCAAGACGGGGTGCGATTTGCCGGAAGGCAAGAACCTTCTCGGTGCGTTCCATTCGCCGGCCGTTGTGTTGGCGGACGTTTCGACGCTCGCGACGCTTCCAGAACGGGAAATCCGCTGTGGGCTTGCGGAGGCGATCAAACATGCGTTTATCGCCGATCCCGCACTGCTTTCTCTCCCCGATTTCAAAGACCCGGCGGCCGTGGCCGCCTACGTCCGCCGCGCCTTGGCGGTGAAGGTGGGCGTCGTCCGTCGCGATCCGTGTGAGAAGGGAGAACGCGCCCTGTTGAATCTCGGCCACACGGTCGGTCACGCCGTGGAAATCGCCACCGACTTCAAGCTCCACCACGGCGAAGCCGTCGCCATCGGCGTCGTGGAGGAGGCGCGTCTCGCCGTCCGTCTTGGCCTCGCCGCCGCCGATTGGCCCACGCAGGTTGCCGCGCCGTTCGCCGCCGCCGGGTTGCCGACGGAACTGCCCGCCGGGCTTGCATTCGATGATTTGAAACCGATTATGCGGCGCGACAAGAAGCAGCGCGAGGGGCGGATTCATTTCGCCCTGCCGTGCGCGATGTGCGACGTCCGTCTCGTCCCCGTTTCGCTCTGACCATGATTTTCGACCGTACATTCCATCCCGACGAGGCGAATCAGGCGTTTACCGTGGGGCGTTTGCTGGAGACGGGGCAGTACACCTACACGCCGACCGACCACCACGGCCCTACGCTCTACTATGCGGCCGCGCCGCTGCAGAAAATCGCGGGACATTCGACGACGCAGACGCTGGACGGTACGTTGTTGCGGGCGACGCCGCTCGTCTTCGCCATCCTGGGGCTTGTGCTCGGCTTTCTGGCCGTTCGCCGTGTTACGCGGAGTGTCGGTGCGGCGCTGGCGTTCGTTCTGTTGCTGGGGACGGCGCCGTTCTTCGTCTTTTTCGCGACGGATTTCATTCAGGAAATGCTGCTTTCCTGTTTCCTGATCGGCATGTTTTTCTCGGCTGTGGGCTATTTGCGGCCCGATGGCAAGTTGAAACCCGGCAGTTGGGCATTGCTTTTCGGCATTTTTGCGGGGTTGGCGTTTGCGACGAAAGAGACCGCCGTGATTTCTTTCGCGGCCGCCGCGCTGGCGGGGGCGCCGTTTCTCGTCACGCGCATCCTGCGGCATCGAGATGCGCCGCCGCCGAAACCCGGCGTCGAACCGCCGCCTGTCGTTTACGCTCACCCCGTGACGGACGTGGTGTTCGCGCTCATTGCATTTGCCTTGACGTCCGTCACGCTCTATTCGTCCCTTGGGACGGATTGGACGGGTGTCTACCATGCGTTCATCACCGCGCCGCTGGCGTACCTCGGCCGTGCGGCGGGTGACGCGGCGGCCTCGGTGGGGGCGAACTGGCATGTCCATCCGTTCAACCAGTATTTCAAATGGCTGTTCGCCTATCCGCCGTTCACGGAAATCGATCTCGTCATCGTCGGGTTCGTGGGGACGCCGCTCTGTCTCGGTCTGCTCCGCTTGGCTCGGAAACGGGCGGACGCCAAACGTGCGCATTTCGTCCGCTTCAAGCCGGAGAAGCCGCGCCCGTCTCAATTTCCCAGTTTGGCGCCGTGGGGCTTTGCTGTCCTCTATTCGTTGATTTTGCTGGCGGTCTATTCGCTCATTCCCTACAAAACGCCGTGGTGCGCGTTGCGTTTCCTGCCGGGGTTCGTGCTGGCGGCGGTGTTTGGCCTCCACGCGATTTTTGTGCGGATGGGGGCGGGTGTTCTGCCGCGTCTGATTGTCGCGGCCGTGGTGGGATGTATCGTGGCGTTCCGTTTGCCCGCGCTCCAGAAGATGAACGACGATCCCGATTCGAAGGACATCCCCTGCAACTATGCGAACGCCTCGCCGGAGGTGAAGGAGCTGGCGCGTGTCGTCTCCGAAGCGATGAAGGCGCCTTGCGCCGATCCGCTGGTGGCCGTGGCGCTGCCGCCTGAAGACACGTGGCCGTTCCCTTGGTACAATCGCGATTTGGCGCATCGAACGGGGTATTGGACGTCCTTCGAGGACTTGGAGAAACTGCAGCAGACTGGCATCAAACCCTCCGTGGTCGTCGTGCCGATGAACCAGGGGCATCTCGTCCAGCCGCTCTTTCCGCACTTGAAGAACACGCGCCGTTTCTTCATGCGCAACAAGGTGCGTGTGCGTGTGTTCTGGTAACCGCGCCGTGTCCTAACCGAATCCTAACGGAAGTCTCATCGTCTTCTAACACGGTTTTTACGAACCGTTCATAATCCTTCGTTAGACTATCCTCAAACGAAAAAGAAGGATCAGGATTATGAATTACTTTCAACTCGGTGTAAACGTCCTGGGCGGATTGGCGATATTCGTCTACGGCATGGGATTGATGTCGGACGGTTTGACGCAAATCGCCGGGGCGCGGTTGCGGGCGGTGCTCGCCTATGTGACGCGCAACCGCGTGGCGGCGATTCTCGCGGGTGCCGTGGTGACGGCGATTATCCAGAGTTCAAGTGCGACGAGCGTGATGACCGTCGGTTTCGTGAACGCGGGGTTGCTGTCTCTGACGCAGGCCATCGGCGTGATTTTTGGTGCGAACATCGGCACGACCGTCACGGGGCAGCTCGTGTCGTTGAATTTGTCCGACCTTGCAATGCCGGCTGTCGTGATTGGCGTGGTGGGGTTGCTGATTTCCCGCCGGACGGTCACGCGCGGGCTGTGGCGAACGCTGCTGGGATTTGGATTCCTGTTCTTTGGCATGAACTTGATGAGCCATGAACTCGATGCCGTCGCGAAACTGCCGTCGTTCGTTTCGTTCTTCTCGTCGTTCGACTGCGCCCCGTCCGCGTCCGGCTTCCTCCCGTTTGGCAACGTGCTCGGCGCCATCGCCGTCGGTACGATTTGCACGATGATCGTCCAGAGTTCGTCCGCGACGATCGGCATCACGATCGCGCTGGCGCAGTCGGGTCTGATTTCCATCTGGACGGCCGTGCCGATTGTGCTGGGCGACAACATCGGTACGACGGTCACGGCCGCGTTCGCCGCCATCAACACGAATGCGAACGCGCGGCGCACGGCGCTCGCCCACGCGCTTTTCAACGTGATCGGCACGACGGTTCTCGTGACGACGTTCATCTTCGTCTTCGGCAACGCCGCCGGCGTCCGCGCTCCGGCGTTCTTCCATCTTGTCAACGCCTGTACGGAGGGCAATGCGTTCGCAGGCGAGAATCCGGGCCGCTACGTGGCGATGGCCCACACGCTCTTCAACGTGACGAACGTGATTATCCTCTCCTCGTTCATCCCGCTGCTGGCGCGGCTCTGCGAATGGATCATTCCCGAGAAGCGCAGACAGCAGAATCGGACGCTTGAACCGCACTTGCTGGCCGCGCCCGAAGTTGCGCTCCATGCGGCCACGGTGGCGTTGGCGGACATGACGCGCCGCGCGTGGACGGTGGCATCCTGCTCGCTCAACAGCTGTTTGGGCAAGGCCGACGTGAACGAAGATTCCGTCCAGAAAGCGGAATCCGACATTGACGAGATGCAGACGTCCATCCGCAACTACCTGATTGAGATTTCGCGGCGCAAGATTACCGACCGCCAGGCGCAGATGATTCCCGAACTCATCCACTGCGTCAACGATGCCGAACGCATTTCAGACATTGCGCTGCGCATCTACCGCAAGACGGCGCGTGTCCGGCGGGACGGTCTGCCCGACGACGTGCGGGCGGAATTGAATGCGGTCGTTTCCCGTGTTCGTGCGTTGGCGCACGAGACCGTCCATGCCGTGCGGGCAGGAACGCCGTCGGCGGCCGATCCGGCCGAAGAGGAGCGGAAGATCCATGAACTGGCGCGGACGACGACCCACTCGTTCGCCGCGCGTGTCCAGTCCGCCGGCGGTGCGCCGGAAGGGGAGTTGGCCGTGTTGTCCGTCCTGGCCGGCTTGCGCGACATTTCCCGCCATCTGGGCAACATCGCCACGCGCGTCCCCCAGTTCGCCGTGTAATCGCCCTGTACATTCTTTCACCCTGCCCGTGGCACGAGTTTGTAAACTCGTGCCTTTTTCAGTTTTGTTGTACGGCGTGGTGCGGCGTCACAGTCTGTCAAAAAAAAAGAATTGTCAAAACGTCTGAAAAGATCCCGCTTGACGGACGAGAAAAAAAAATCGTATAATCCCCGATATAATCAAACTTGGTGGAATGGCGTGACGCGCGGGGCGTGTGCCGTTCAAACCGACAAAGGAGTGTTGCCGATGAGAGTGAAGAAGCTGAGAACCGCCGCCTGTTGTCTGATGGCCGTCTGCACGGGCGGTCTTTTCGCGGATGACGCGGAAGACGTTTCTGGGGGTGACCCTGCACCCGTCGAACCCGTCTTCGGGCGTGTGTTCGGCATGTACTGCCTGAACAAGGAGGCCGGGCAGACGCCTATCTTCCCGTTCCGCGCCCAATGGGAGGTTAATCCGTCCTCCACCAAAACGTCGGGTTCCGATGCGTCGCCCGACACGTCGAAACTCTCCGCCGAGGATCTCGCCTCCCTGCCCACGAATGCATTCACTCGTACGGGTTACGTCCATGCAGACGGAAAAGGGGCCAAGGAGTTCGACGTCTTCAATGTTCTCAACCTTACGCCGGGTGCGACATATCGGATGGACGTTTACCTGAACGAACCATGGGACGATTGTGGACGTGCCCAGTACGTGCGTGTCAACGACGCGAATGTGAAGGATGCGTCCGGCGCGGACGTCAAGTTGACACCGTTTGTGAACTGTGGCGGAAAAAAGATTGTCGGGAAATTCTCCTATGACGTCGTGGCGATGGCGGATGGCACGTTGTCCTTTGCGTTTCCGAGAGTCAGCAATCAATCCGCCCTCAACGTGGTCACGTTGGCGGGAACGAACCAACCAGCGGCCGTCACTGCGCCGACGTTCAAGTCGAACGGAAAGACGGACGAAGTTGAACTCCACTGGCCGCTTGCGCGTGACGCGTTCGCCTACTACGTCCAGCAACAGATGGACGATGGTGCGTGGGAAACTGTCGCCGAGACGACGACGACGAACGTCGTCCTCACGTTGCCGGCGGTACAGCAGACGCTGGACTACCGCGTCATCTCCTCAAACGGGTTGGGCGTGGCGGAGGGGACGGTCGTTTCCCACGGCATTCGCCGTCGTACGCGTTACGCCGTGGGGTTGGGTTTGACCGCGCCGGCTGGCCGTTTCGTCCCGGCGAATGCCGTGTTGACCTCTTGCGTGAGACCTGATCTCACCAAGATTGCGGCGCCGCCCGGCATCGAAGGGCAGTATGCGGCGGATGGAGGCATTTACACGAACTATGTCTGGGGCGTGGACAACAAGATGTCGTTTGCGTTCTCGAACTTGACGGCGAATGCCGCCTATGCGTTCCGTATCCACTTCATAGAGGGAAGCGGTACATCCAATACGAATCAAACGCGCCTCATTGACATCTCCACGAACGGTGCTTTGGCCCAGACGTCGTATGACGCTTTGGCGGCGTGTGGTTATCGGCAGTACGGCGTGGGGTATCTCGACATGACGTCCGCCGCCGACGCGGATGGCACGTTGACGCTTGCGTTCACCAATACGGTAGGTTCAACATTCACCGGCATATCTGCTTGCGCCGTGGAAGTGTTCGCGCGTGCCGACGAACCGTTCGCATCGGAGATTCCCGCACTCGTCGTGACGGCGTTTGCGGAGGGTGTGCGTATCGTGCCCGAAACGCGCCATGCGCAGAACGTCTATGAAATCTGGTACGTCGATGCGGCGACGGCGCCCGCTGAAACGACGGAAGAGGCAGGTACGCGTCTCGTGGCGAATGTCCCCGCGGCGGGCTTTTTCGATTTCGACGTGCCTGAAACGGGGACGCGGTGGTATCGCGTCCGTGCTGTGGCGGAAGATGGGACGTTCGGCGCGTGGTCGCCGTGGACGGGTGCGGCGCGAGGTGACCGCGCGTTCTCGGCCGCCCTGCGCGTCAACTTCACGGAAAACGACATCATGCCGCCGAACGGCTGGGTGAACGACAAACCGTTCCGTGCTGGCCATGTCGGGGCGTTCACGCAGTCGCCGACGTCGACGACGGCGTTTGTGGTCCTGCAGAACGTCATTCCCGACCAGGCGCCGGATCTCGTCTACCTGACGGGCATTCTTGGTTTTTCGGAGGATGCCGATAAAAAGACGTACCGTTTCGTCTTCCCCGGTTTCGACAGCGCACGGACGTACCGGTTGCGTCTGCATTTGGTGGAGAACTACTATGACAAAATTGAGCAGATCGGAAAGCGAACCTTCCGTCTGGCGGTCAACCGCCTCGCGCGTAGCGAATGGCGGGGTATTGATTCGCTGGCACTGGCGAACGGCGAGAAATACCGCCCGTCCGTCTTCGAGGCGACGGTGACGCCCGCGCTCGACGGTACGATTCGCATGGACATTCTGCGCGAAAAGGAGAATCCCACGTTGCGTGGCGTCGAGTTCATCCCCGTTGAATGCGAAGGGGAGACGTTCGGTCCGGGGCGTGTGGCGTTTCTGCGCGACGCGGGCGCGGACGCCGTTGCGGGATCGAACGAGACGTGCGTGGCGGAAGCGGAGGCCCCGCGTGTGTGGTCGTGGACAACGGAGGACGTACCGGAGAACGCGGGCGATCGGCCGCGCATTCTTGCGCACGGACGCTTCTACGCGCCGTGGACGGATCTGTACACGGCCGAGGTCACGAAAGACGTGGACGGTACGTTTGATTTGTGGGTGGACGGGCAAGTCTTTTCCGTCAACAAGGCGGTGGAACTCGCGGTTGGCCCGCATGACGTCTACGTGTCGTACCGTCCGGCGAACCGGGCGTCGTGCACGGCGACGCTGACGTGGCAAACGGAGTCGGGGGTGCCGCCCCGCGCCCTCCGTACGGATGCGCCGCTCGCCTATCCGGACGGCTGGCATTTTGCGCAGATCGGCCCTCATGCCGCGCCGGCGTTTTTGCGGGGAACGACGCCGGGCGCCTGGAAGATGGCGGCCTCCGGCAACGACACGTGGGGGGCTGCTGACTGCGCGACCTTCCTTTATCATGCGGCAGGGCGCGGGACGTTTGATTGCTCCTTCCGCGTGACGGGACTGGGCGGGACGTACACGGACAATACACGCCTCGGCGTGATGGTGCGTTCGTCCCTTGAATCGGCGAAAACAGATGCGTTCATGCTCTACGCGGGGTTGACCGGTAATCGTAAAGACCTGCGTGGCTATCTGGACGCGGATCCAGACAACGGGACGTTCAACATCGAAAAGGGGTTCGATGTCCCGGCGGGTGCTTGTTCGAACTTTCCGTTCACCGTCCGTGCCGTCCGTACGCGCGAAGGCCTCGGCGACCGGTTCGTGCTGTCTTTCACGGCAGCGGACGGTACGCTCGTCCATGCCGAGACGCAGGATGTGGCGCGCGCGGCGAACGTCTACGTCGGCCCCGTGGCCGTGGCGCACCATACTATCGGCACGGCGCTCACGCACTACGAGTTCGCGGATCTTGAGTTCGAGGACACAACGCCCCGTGCGCTCGTGATCATTGTCCGCTAGAATTTTCCCGTTTGCCATTCGGGAGGATTCGTGATAGAATGGCTCATGATATTTCATATCAAAGAACTTACGAAATCCGAAATGGAGGCATAGAGAGCGACATGAATAGACGCGATTTCTTCAAGGCTGGCGCGGCGTTTGCGGCCGTGGCGGCGGCCACGCGGGCCGCAAAGGCGCAGATGCCCGGTTTTGGCGCGGGGGCGCCGAAGCCGATGAACAACCCCATCTGGCTCATGACGTCCGCCTTTCCGGGCGAATCGTTCGAGGACGTGCTCAAGCGCGCCAAGAGCGTGGGCGCCCAGGGTCTTGAACTCTGCGTCTTCCGCCGTGATTCGGACCGCAAGGATCACACGGCCACGCATCTCGACTACGAGACGTTCGACCTCGCGGCGGCCAAGCACGTCGTGCGCCGTTGCAACGAAGAGGGGTTGCGCGTGTCCGTCGGCGCGTACGACAATCTGATTGGCGGCGATCCCGCGCAGCAGGTCAACAACCAGAACCACATCCTCAAGCTCATCCGTATTGCATCCTTGCTGGGTGGCGACGCGAACGACGTCGTGTGCGGCACGTTCGTGGGCTATGATCACGTGCTGGGCCGTCAGGACGGCGGGTTCGAGAAGAACCTCCACAAGTTCAAAAAGGTCTTCACGCCGATTCTCAAGTACGCGAAGGATCTGGGCGTGACCGTATGCGTGGAGAACTGCCCGATGGAAGGCTGGCAGCCCGCGACGGCGCCGGACGCCTACAACAATCTGCCGGGCTGTCTGGCGGCGCGTAAGTTGATGTACGCGATTCTTGATGACGCGGCGTCGTCCGCGCTGAATGAAACGTACGATCCGTCGCACGACATTTGGCAGCACATCGACCCGAGCGACGTGATCGAAGCGATGGACTTCAAGCGTCTTCGCCGCGTCCACATCAAGGGTACGCGCAACTTCCCGAAGTCGGCGGACGCGATTCACTGGGGCCGTCTCTATCCGGAACAGGTCGTGGACAAGGCGCTTGCGGCCAAGGCGGGTGTGCCGATCGCGCAGAACGAGTGGGCTCGGATGAACTACGAGCCGCGTCTGCCCGGTTTTGGCGGCAGCGATTCGTGCGACTGGACGAAGTTCCTGCAGACGCTCATGAAGAAGGGCTTCAAGTATCCGTTCGTCATCGAGAACGAAGGCTGCAACTCGTCCCATACGGGCAACAAGGCGGCCACGATGCAGGGCTTCCGCGCCACGATTCTCAACACCGCGCCGGTCATCTGGTCGCTCGACCCGGCCACCGGGTTCACGTTCGACAAGGCGGCGCTCAAGCCGATGGTCGAGACGGACAAGGAATTGCCCGTCGTGACGATGAAGGATCTGGTCTAAACGATTTTGTCCGCTCACGGACAGATAAAGAAAACAAACAAGGAGTGAATTGATGAATCTCTCAAGACGTGCGTTTCTGGGTTCGATGGCTGCGGCGGGTGCCGCGTCCGTTCTGCCGGCGGGTTGCGCCACCATGTGCTGTGGCAAGGGGAAGGTCGGCCAGCTGGCCGTCCAGCTCTACTCCATCCGCGACTACATCGGCGGCAAGAAGAAAGTGGGGCTCGCACAGTCGCTCAAGGACGTGGCCGCGCTCGGCTACAAGGGCGTTGAGTTCGCCGGCTACTACGGCAACGACGCCAAGACGCTCAAGGCGATGCTGGACGACGCGGGTCTCGTGGCGTGTGGTACGCACGTGGGCCGCGATGCGTTCTCCCCGGCGAACGTCGCCAAGACGTGCGAGTTCAACCTCGCCTACGGCAACAACCTCATCATCTGCCCCGGCGGCGGCAACTTCCCTGGCAAGGGCCAGAACCTCGACGACTTCCTGAAGATGCTTGTGGATTACTACAACAAGGCGGCCGAGGATGCCGCCAAGTTTGGTTGCAAGATCGGTCTGCACAACCACACGCAGGAATTCACGATGAAGATGAAGGATGGGACCACGTACTGGGACTACTTCTTCTCGAACACGCATCCGAACGTCTGCATGGAACAGGACGTCGGCTGGACGACCTGTGCGGGCAGCGATCCGTGCGAGCAGTATAAGAAGTATCCGCACCGTTCGCCCACGCTCCACGCGAAGGAGAACGGTATGGGCGCCGGTGTCAAGACGTTCGACGCGATTCTCGGCCAGCCCGGCAAGCCGGGCGCCAAGGGCGTGGAATGGGATCGTCTCTTCCCCGTCACGGACGCGGACGGCGTCAAGTGGTACGTTGTCGAGTGCGAGCGTCACTGCGACAGCTTCGACGCCATCAAGCCCTCGATCGAGTTCCTGAAGTCCAAGGGCCGCGGTTGATTCCCACAGGCCATGATTTCGCTGGCGGGGCGTGGTCGTCTAGACCATCCGCCCCGTCACGGAAAAGCGGCCGTTCATTCAAGGATTAGAACATGAATCTGAATCGTAGAGGTTTCATTTTCGGTAGCGCGGCGGCCGCCGCGCTGACGGGCTGCGCCACGAACAAGATCGGCACGCGCAAGCTCAAGCCGGGCGAAAAGGCCAACGTGGCCCTTATCGGCTATGGCATCCAGCAGCGCACCGCGCTTTTGCCGCAGTTCATCGAGCAGTATGGTCGCGGCGCCCAGGTCGTGGCCGTGTGCGACTGTGACAAGGAACGCCGCGAAGCCGGCGCCAAGGCGGTCAACGACCGCTACGCGCAGAAGAAGATCACGGGCGTGCCGAAGTGCAAGGCCGTGGCCGACTTCCGCGACGTGATCAAAGACCCGATGATCGACATGGTGTGCATCGCCACGCCGGACCACTGGCACGCCTACATGGCCGTCGAGGCCATGAAGCACGGCAAGGACGTCTATTGCGAAAAGCCGCTCACGTACAACGTGGACGAGGCGCGCAAGGTCATCGCCGCCCAGGAGAAGTACGGCCGCGTGTTCCAGGCCGGTTCCATGCAGCGTTCGTGGGATGTCTTCCGCACGGCGTGCATGATCGTCCGCAACGGCTGCATCGGCGACGTCAAGTACGTGGACGCCAACTACGGCATCGGCGGGCAGAAACTCGGCGGCCCCTCCCATCCGATCCGTTTCTTCGACAAGCCGGAGAACGCCGCCAAGGAAGGCGCGCCGAATCCGAACTGCGACTGGGACATGTGGCTCGGCCCGGCCAAGTGGCGTCCGTATTCCGACCAGCTCGCGCCGCGCGGCGTGAACAACTTCTACCCGATGTTCTGGCGTTTCGACGACGACATCGGCACGGGCTACAACGGCGACTGGGGTGCCCACCACCTCGACATCGCGCAGTGGGGCCTTGACATGGACAAGAGCGGCCCGTACAAGATCATCCCTTCCGACGAGCCGTATTCCACCAACCTCTTCCACGGCGGCCGCCGTCAGTTCGGCATGAAGATGCTCTTCAAGACCGCGACGGGCGACGTCGAGTTGTACCACGGGCCGTTCGGCGTGTGGGGTACGGTGTTCTACGGCACGACGGGCATCGTGGCCGTCAACCGCGGCAAGATCGCGGTGTGGACGGGTACGGGTCTCGTGAAGCCGGACGCCGGCGTGCGCAAGGCGCTGCAGGACGGTTCGTTCATGAAGGACAAGATCGTGGCCTCCTCCGTGGGTAAGGACTATGGTACGGACGCGACGGTCAAGAAGGACAACAGCCTCGACGCCTGCCTGAAGACGCTTAAGGCCAAGTTCGCGCTTGACACCGCGAAGGTCCAGCTCTACAAGAGTCCGAACCAGGTGCAGAACTTCGTCGAATGCCACTTCAGCCGCCAGATGACGATTTCGCCGTCTGAAGTCGGTGCGCGTGGCGCGGTGCTCTGCCAGCTCTGCAACATGAGCTACGTCTACGACACGGGCTTCGACTGGGATCCCGTGAAGATGGACTTCGCCAACGGCACGGGCAAGGGCATTTCGCTCTCCCGCGACTACTGCCGCAACGGCTGGGAAGTTGTCGTCTGACATTCCCCTCGCGTGAATGGCATATCACGAAGAGGCCGTCCTCCTGTGAGGGCGGCCTTTTCGTTTAAAATGACACCACCCGTTGACGCGGAATGCCGGAGGATGGTAGAATGGCAATCATGGAACGGCGACTGAAAATACCCTACGGCATCAAGGACTTCAAGCGCATTCGCAACGAAGGCTACTATTACGTCGACAAAACGGCCTATATTCGGCGGATGGAGGAGCGTGACAGCTTCGTCTTCTTCGTGCGCCCCCGCCGCATGGGGAAGTCCCTCTTCGTCGAGACGCTGCGCTGCTACTACGACGTCAACGAGAAGGCGAATTTCAAGAAGCTCTTTGGCGGCCTCGACATCGGCGAGAACCCGACGGAGAACGCGAACAAGTATCTCGTGCTCGCGCTCGACTTCTCGTTGGTGGACAGGGGTAGCGGAATGGCGCTTGAGGAGCGCTTCGAGCGCTACCTCTCCACGCAGTTCAACGCATTCCTGTACGCCTACGCGGAGTTGTTCGGGCCGGAATTCGTGGAACGTCTGTTGGAGCGGAACGCCGTCGACAAGTTCAACGAGATCGTCTCGCGGACGCGTCTGCGCGGCCGCGAAATCTACCTCGTCATCGACGAGTACGACAACTTCACGAACACGATGATGCGCGACGAGGCGGATTCCGACTACCGGTCCGTCACGCACGGGGCAGGGTTCTACCGCAACTGGTTCAAGGCGTTCAAGGAAGGCTGTTCGCGGATTTTCATGACGGGCGTTTCGCCCGTGACGATGGACGACCTGACGAGCGGGTTCAACATCGCCGCCAACCTCACGCAGGACGAGGAGTTCAACGCGATGGCGGGCTTCTCCGAGGCCGAGGTCGTGAAGATGTATTCCGACTTCAAGGGAACGGGGCGTTTCACGAACGGCGACCCGGCGGCGATCGTAAAGGCGATCAAGCCGTGGTACGACGGCTACTGTTTCTCGACGGCCTGCATCGGGAAGGAGTGCGTGTTCAACAGCGACATGGCGCTCTACTACCTGAAGGCGCTCGTCGCGAAGGGCGAGCCGCCGGAGAACATGGTGGACGTCAACATCAAGACGGACTACGAGAAGCTGAAAATCATCGCCGACATCCAGCGGCGGCAGTGTGGCGGCGTCAGCGCCGCTTCCTCCCCCGAGACGGCCGCCGACCCCGCCGTCGCCGAGGGCGTGCTGCCGGTCACGGAGCAGCTCGCCGCGACGGGCGAGATCTCCTTCGACCTCGTCGAGAGCTTCCCGGCCGACAAGATCTCCGACCTCGCGAACTTCCACTCGCTCTTCCACTACTACGGCATCGTCTCGATGCAGGGGCGGCGCGAGGGGCAGACCGTTTTCAAAATCCCGAACGTCTGCGTCCGCCGCCAGCTCTTCGACTACCTGCGCGACGCCTACCGCCGGACGCGGACGCCGGACTGGATGGAATGGTCGCGTCTCGCCTCCGCGTTCGCCTACCGGGGCGAGTACGAGCCGTTCCTCCGCCGCCTCGCGCAGGACTACGCGGAGACGACGCCCGTGCGCGGCGGTCTCCAGGGCGAGATCCGCGTGCAGGGCTACATGCAGGCGGAGTTCGGGCACCTGAAGTTCTACCTCCTCGCGCCGGAGATGGAGCTCGCGCGCGGGTTCTGCGACTTCTGCCTCTTCCCCGAGCGCGTCCACTACGGCGACGCCTCGCACAGCTACCTCGTCGAACTGAAATACGCGGGCAAGGACGCGACGGACGAAGAGATGGCCGCGAAGGTCGACGAGGCGAAGGCGCAGCTGGCGAAGTACCGCGCCGACCGCGCCGTCCCGTCGCTCGCGCGGGGCACGACGCTCCACCAGATCGTCTACGTCTTCCGGGGCGCGGAACTGCACACGCTCGAAGAAATCGCCTGTGAGCAGATGCCATAGGACGTTTGGGGGACTCTCAAGGGGAATTGTGGTTGTAAAAAAAAAAGGAGTAAAAGTGTAAACATCTCTCCGTTCGGGTTTGACAGAAAGAAAAAAAAAATGGTTATAATAGCCCTATTCTGCATGGAGTGGTTTCGTGCGGACGTCAAATCGAACGGAGTTGAAACATGGGCAAAATGTACAGGCGGGTTGCGGATTGGCGCACGGTTCTGGTCGCAGGTTTGTGGATGGTGGCGGGGAGTGTTTCTGCCATATCCTTTCCGGAGGTCGTGGACGGTACGATCACACTCGACGTCGCGGCGGGCGTCACGAACACGTACAACGCGGTTCTGCCGAACGTCGCGTCCGTCGTCAAGACCGGCGCCGGTTGTGCGGTTCTCGCGGCCGCGTCGTCGTCCTTCACGGGGCAGGTCGACGTTCGCGACGGAACGCTTCGGCTGACCCACATCGATGCTGTCGGGTCAAGCCGCGCCGACGGTACGACGGGCAAGCTCGCCGTCACGGGCGACGCCGCTACGCTCCATCTCAATTTCCCCGCGCCGAGTGGGGCACACCAGGGGACGACGTTTTTTGCGGGGCATGACATCACGATCCGCGGCAAGGGTGTGGACGGGAAGGGGACCCTGCGCTGGACGGATCCAAATAAGACGGACAGTATGTACGATAGCATGATCGACACGCTTACGTTGTCGGGAGACGCCTACCTGTCCGTCACGCATCGCTACGGTTTCGCCAAGGCACTCAACCTCAACGGGCACGTCCTCACGCGCATTGATGGTGGCTCCCAGTGGATGTGGTACAACGAGGCGTGTGTCATCGGCGCAGGCGTCGTCTCGAACGTCACGGGCACGATCACGTTCCAGAATACGCAAAAATTTGCCGATCCGGCCAACACGACGCTCTACATGGCCGGCGGTACGCTGCACCTCTGGTCGGCGTTTCCTATTCCGTGCCGCGTCGTGATGTGCGGTGGTAAAGTCAGTGCAGGATCGTGGTGGAAGACGACGCCACGGCGGAATGTCTTCACCGGACCGTTTGAAGTCGTGAAGAACACAGCCATAGATGTGGGTGCCACGAACAGGGTGGTGGAACTTCTCGGTCCGACGACAGTGTCTGCCAATTTGACGGTCACGGGTTCAGGAACGCTTTATCTCGACGGTCCTTTTGAAATGTCGGCGGGAGATTTTTACGGGAACTGGGAGAGTCGGGTGGTTTGTAGTTCGAACGTCGTTCGCGCTTTGAGAGGGTTGGTATTGGCGGGCGGTCGTACGACGCGCTTCAATGTCTACGGCGGTGTGGTGACGAACACCATGTTACGTGTGGCGAATGGTGGCGGGTGGCGCAGTGTGCTTGTCCAAACGAATGGTGCGCTCGTCAACGCGGGTAATTCGTATGTGGGCGAAAGTACGGGGTCTTACGGCGCGTATCTGATGTCTGGCGGGGAGTCGATTATGAATTACGAATTGAATATTTGTGCTGCGACGAATTCCGAAGGTGTTGTTTGGCAGACAGGTGGTCGGATGCGGCTCGATCACGAATTTATCAGGATTGGCTGTTCCGGGCGTGGCTTCCTGGGCGTCTTCAACGGCGCGACGAATGACACGTGGGTGAGCAAGTATGGTGGCCAGACACGTTTACATTTGGGTAACCAGGCTACCGGACGGGGAACGCTTGTCGTCTCTGGCACGGGATCGGTCGTGCAGACCGAATCGGTCGTCATGGGGTCGGCTGGCGTCGTTTCCACGAACCTCATCGTCGTTACAGACGGCGGCACGCTCAAGGCGCGTCGGTTCTACCGTGCCGAAAATACCGACGCCGAATCGGTAAACGAAGTCTACGTGGACGGTGGTATCATTATGCCGACGTTTCATGCAGGTTGGGGGCATGTGTCTCCCGGCGATGCGAGGTTCTTCCGTCGCAGTCCCGACCATTGGACGATTGGGCCGCGCGGCATGGCCGTAGATACGTCCGATTTGCTCGGCGAGAACGCGGAACATGTTGCCGAAACGGTCGACTTTCCCTATGCGCTGACGGACACGGCGGGGCGTGGCATTGCATCGATCGAATTGCCAACGGATGCAGCGTTTACGGCGGAGGTTTACTGCGGCCCCGCATTCGTGGACATCGAGGGGCAGGATGGGAGCTACGGTGCGGCGGCGATGGCCGCGTTCGATCCCGATACCTGCAAGCTGACGCACGTCGTCGTGATGTCGCCTGGCTGTCGCTACGACGAAACGACGCGCGTCTACGTCCGCGCCGCCAAGGCGACGGGACGCTATGAATGCGCCTACACGCTGACGGACGTCCGTTCGGGTGGCGTCCTCATCAAGCGCGGTTCCGGCACGTTCAAGGCCTATGGAACGAACGACTACACGGGTGGCACGGTCGTGGAGGGAGGGACGTTGCAGATGATCAACGCGACATCCTTCCCGTCGAACACGCCGCTCACAGTGAAAACGGGCGGGACGTTCAACAACAACGGCCGCGCATTGGTCGTCTCCACGCTGGGCGGCGTGGGCGGTACGGTGACGAGTTGCGGCAGGGACGTGACGGTGAACGCCGGGCTTGAAATCTCGGCGGCCGAACTCTATGCCGCGCCGGGTCCGCTCACGGTCAGGTCTGCCGTGGCGTTCGCCGACGGCGCGACGGTGCGCGTGACCGATCCCGAGAACCTTCCGCCGCATCGCCATGGGGCGAGCGTGGCGTTTCTCACGGCGACAGGCGGCTTCACGGGGACGATTCCGCGCCTGAATCTCGTTGACGAGACGGGCACGTCTTGGACGGTTTTCCGTCGTGGCGACGAATTGCGTCTCACGCCCGTGAACGGGACGCTGCTCATTCTCCGCTGACGCCTGTCGGCACGGCTGTGTTGACAGACGGGCGGACGATGGTGTAGACTGCGCGGTCGTTTGAGTTGTTCAAAGGAAGCGGTTGCTATGAAAGTCGTCATCATCGGTACGGGGTTGCTTGCGAACGTCCCGGCGGCTGCCGGGACCGGACTCCCGCCGCCCGATACGTGGGAACTCGTATTGCGTCTATTGTTGGCGGGACTGCTCGGCACGTTGATCGGCGCGGAACGCGAGTACCGTGCGAAAGTGGCCGGGATGCGGACGCATCTGCTCGTCGCGCTCGGCGCCGCGCTGATGATGATCGTTTCGCAGTATGGGTTCGGCGGTTACGGCGATCCGTCCCGCGTGGCCGCGCAGATCGTGAGCGGCATCGGCTTCATCGGCGCGGGCGCAATCATGGTGAACAAACATGCCGTCCATGGTGTGACGACGGCCGCCGGGCTTTGGGTTTCCGCCGGCATCGGCATGGCCGTCGCGAGCGGCCTCTACGGTCTGAGCGTGGCGACGACGCTGTTCGCGCTCGTGGGGTTGGAGGCGTTTGGCCGCATCATCCGCAAGTTGCGCGGCAAAGGTGCGCAGTCCACGCTGCCAGACGAGAATTGACGCGGACGCTTCCGACGATGGCCGGTTCGTCTTGCGCGTCGCGCTGGCCGGGCGCGGGTTCGCCGCAAACGTCCACGCCGAGCAGGGTGCGATGGGCGGCCAGCGCGTCGAGGCGCGTGCGCAACGTGTCCCAGCCGACCGTACCCTGATCCCAGTTGACGGACACTTCCGCTGGATCAAGCACGTCCTTGTCGATGGAGAGGTAGACGGGTACGGGCGGCAGGGCGTCGAGCGCAGTTTGGAATCGTGCGGGATCGTCCTTCAACGTGGCTTCGTCGAGAAAGAATATGCGTTGTCGCAGCGGCGCGTCCACACCGTCGATGGCTTCGGTGGGCGGGCCGGCCACGAGGATGGATTGGACGTGCGGGTTCGTCCGGGCGACGTACGCGATCCAGCCGCCGCACGAGAGGATGGAATCGCCCCAGGCGGGCGGTTGCGTGTCGGGATGGTGGTCGAAGACGACGAGGTTGAACGGCGTATCGATTTTCTCCAGCCAGAACGCTGTGACGTAATGGTAGTTTCCCGAATCGAGGAAATGGAGGCCGTGTGGCGGGAAGGGGGCGAGTGCGTGGCGGAGGGCGGCGGTGCCGTCCGCGTCGCAATAACAGTCCGTTCCCATGAACGCACGGCAGTCGAGCCGGGTGAAAGGGCGTTCGGGGAGAAGCGGTGCGTCTGCGTAGACGCCCGAAAAATCCATGACGAGCGGAGGGGAGGCGAAGCGGTTCATGCGGGGCGATTCAATGCGCGTAGATGAGATCAGCGGGTGGTTCGGCCAAAAATTCCAACGGCCGTCCCGTCACGGGATGCGGAAAGGAAAGACCGAGCGCGTGGAGGAGCGTCCGATGCGGACGCACGGCGAGGTGGCGGTCGCGCACGGGATCGCCGTAGAGCGCGTCGCCGACGACGGGATGCCCCAGATGGGCGGCATGGACGCGGATTTGGTGCGTCCGCCCCGTTTCGATACGGAACTCGACAAGCGCGAGCGGGCCTTGTTTCTGCAACGTTTCCCAGTGCGTGATGGCGCGGACACCGCCCGATTCGACGACGGCCATGCGCCGAGCGTCCCAGTTCTTGCGTCCGATCAACGTATCGAGCGTTCCGTGGCGGGGATTTGGCGCCCCGTGGAGAACGGCCAGATACGTCTTGACGATTTTCACGTGCCGCTCGAAGAGCGTCCGCAGTGCCCGATAGGCGCGGTTGGTCTTGGCCACGACCATCACGCCGCTCGTCTCCTGGTCGAGGCGATGGACGATGCCCGGCCGCGCGACGCTCCCCACGCCGGCGAGGCGGGGGCAGTGGGCCAGCAGGGCGTTGACGAGCGTACCGGTCGGGTGGCCGGGCGCGGGGTGGACGATCATTCCGGCCGGTTTGTCCACGACAAGAATGTCGCCATCCTCGAAGAGAATGTCGATGGGAATTCGTTCAGGTTGGGGCACGGCGGGGACGTCGTTCGATTTCATGACGCAAATTATACCATACTGGCGCATGGCCGGCGCGATTCCGCGTGTTTGGGCTTGCCGATACGGGCGGGTTTACGCTAAAATGGCATCTCCGTTTTTTCGTCTTGCGGGAAAGACGGAAAACGAAACGTAAACGAGGAGACTTGAACATGAAGGGTAGGAAAATCGCGGTGTTCGCGTGCTGGGCCAAGCGTAGTCTGGGCGCGGGTTGTGTCGCGTGGGCGTTTGTCTGTGGTGGCGCGGACGGCGTGTCCTTCGATGCCCGGACGGGAGCGATGACCGTCGCGCAGGATGGCAGGACGCTTTGGACGAGCGGCGAACAGGGGCTGTGGCGGATCCACTTCCGCGACGGTTCAAGTCTGTCTGCGGCGGATTTCGCGACGAATGGCGTCGCCGGTGGCGCATTCAAGATGACCGGCGATGGCGCGGACGTTCGGCTCGACTGGCGTTCGTCCCGCGCGGATGTGACGGTCGTCGCCGTGCCGTCCGCCGACGGTGTTGCATTCGATCTCCGCGCCGAAGTGACGCCGAAGACCGGCGAATCGCTGATGTTCGACTTCCCCGCGCGGCTGCGTTTTCCGGCGGATGACGTGGCGGAATTCATTTATCCCGGTCGTGGCAATTCGGGTCTGGGACTCGCGTTCAACGCGAAGTACTTTCAGCCATCCCCGCCCGGTTCTCCCCGCAGTTGGAACGCGGTGCAGAAGGGCGGCGCCGGCTACGCCCGCCTCTACGGGCGCGGACTCAAAATGCAGCCGATGGACGCCGAACCCGTGCCGTTGCGGGTGACGGATGAAGGGCGAACTTGGTTTTCGTCGAACGCCGTCGCCCGCCTCGCCAAATGGAAGCGTCCCGTCATTCGACCGTCGGCTGCGGGGCAGTCAGACCTCGTGCTGATCGATTCCGAGCTGGGGCCGTATCTGTCCGCCAAGCGTTTCGGCGGCACGGGCGCACTCTGGCGGTTTGGTGTGGCTGACGGGTCGTCGGCTTGGATGACCGTGCCGCCGGCGGAGACGTTCGCCGTCCGGCAGCTCCTGCCACGTTTGGCCGAACGGACGCCCGCGCGGCGGACGGTTGCGTTGATCGCGCTCGCGGGCGGTCCGAAGGTGGGCGGGTTCGTTCGCGCCACGGTGGACGACTGGCGGCGGGCGTTGCGGGCCGCGTTGCCGCGTGGTTGCGTCTACGAGGAACTGCGCACGGTTGCCGCCCTGCACCGCGCGCTGGCGTCGCAAGATCATCTCTTCATCCTCAATCCGTACGGCGAATTGTTCCCCGTCGACCGGGAGGAGAACTACGCGGCCGGACTCGATCGCGTCCGCGCTTACGTGCAGGCTGGCGGCAACTGGCTTGAGACGGGTGGTTATTCCTTCTATGCGGCGCTCGTCGGTGGACGCTACCACGCGATGACCGTCCCCTACCCGCCGCTGTTTGCGGACTTTGCGCAGTTGGCCACGTGCACGGGCGGCCGCGTGGCGCTTTACGGCGTCCAGCCGCGTCCACCGCACGAACCGTGGCAAAATCCCCGGCCGTTCATTCCTGGCGAGACGGGTGTGGGTGGCGACGACGCGGGCGGGTGGTACGTCCATGCGTTCGCCGCGTACGCGAAGGCGGGCGAGACCGTGCGAACCCCGGCCGTGCGTGTGCGCGTGGGCGGGACACTCGACACGGCGCTGGCGGACTACGCCGCCGCGAACTCGTTCACGACGCCGCTCGCCGCGAAGTTCCGCGATTTGACCGTGCTGGAGAAATTCAAACGCGCCCCGTTGCTCCATCTCCATGCGACGGCGCAGGAGGCGAAGACGCTGCTGGACAATCTGCCCATTCCGACGCTCTACCATCCGTCGTGCTACCTCAAAGGCGGATTCGACAAGGAATATCCCGATCATCTTCCGCCCAAAGCCTGGTACGGCACGCTGGCGGATTTGCAAGAACTCTACCGCGTTGCGCGGGCGAAGGGACATCTCGTGTCGCCCTACACGAATCCGACGTGGTGGTGCGACCATCCGCGCGGGCCGTCCTTCCTCGCCGCCGGCGAGGCGCCGCTGGCCATCGGCCTCAACGGCAAGCCCTACTACGAACGCTACGCGAAGAACGACGGATGGAAGATCACCTTCTGGCATCCCGATGTCCAAAAGGCGAATCGCAAGACCGTCCGCGAGTTCACGCAGGACGCCCCCGTCGATCTGCTCTTCCAAGATCAGTGCGGCGCACGGACGTGGTGCTGGGACTTCAACGCGGCGTCGCCTTCGCCGATGGCCTACTTCGAGGGGATGCTGTCCATGAACGAGGAGGATTCGCGCGTCGTCCCGCTCGGCACGGAAGACGGCTGGGATCACTGCGCGAATTTGCAGGCGGCGATTTGCGGTTGCACGTGGCGGACCGTGCCGACGGAGGGCGGTCTGCAGCGGACGCTCTTCAAGGAGGAAATCGCGCCCGACAGTTGGCGCTTTGAGCCGATCGGTCTGCGTCTGTTCCACGACAAGTCGCTCTTCTACATGCACGACCTTGGCGCGTTCGTGACGAACGAGCGCGTCCTCTCCTGGATGTTCGCGTTTGGCTACAACCTTTCGTTGGCCGGATCGGCAAAGGATTTCGCGCCCGGTACGCCGCGTCGCATCTGGTACGATTGGCTGCACGTCCTTCAGTCACAAGTTGTCTCGCGGATTGCCGGGCAGCCGCTCGTGCGTTTCCACCATGACCGTGCGCCGCTTCTGGCGCGGGCGGGCTTCGATCCGACGGACAAGACGGACGATGGTGTGGTGACGGCGCAGTGGGGCGACGTGTCCGTCGTCGCCAACCTTGGCGACATCCCGCGCGCGGTAGCCGGGCGGCGGCTTGCGCCCTACGGCTGGTGGATCGAGGGGCCGGGGTTGACGGCCGGTTACCTGGAAGGGGCGCGTCCTTTCGTCGAGACGTCTGCCGGTCGCTGGGTCTACGCGGAAGACCCGGCGTTTGCGCCCGTTCATCCGTCGCCAGCCGAACGGACGCAACCGGCGAGTGTGCGGCCCGATGCGCCGCGCACGGTCGGCGTCATCGATTTTGGGCCGGGTCTTCGCGCGGCCTGGACGAAATGTTCGCCGGGTGACTGGGTACGCGCGTTGGCGGCGAATGGAAGACTCTCCGTCGTCCGTCTGACGAACGCGGCGGCTTTGGACGCGGCGTTGACGAACGGTACGTGCTTCGCCATCGTCAATCCTTACGGGGAGTATCTGCCGACGGACGGGCCGCAACGCTGGCTCGCGCGTCTGGCCGCCGTACGGCGCTATGTGGCGCACGGCGGGAACTGGGTTGAGGTCGGCGGGGCGCCGTTCTTCGGTGCGACATGGCGTAACGCGGACGGCACGTGCGCGGGCGAGGCGGTCGGCGCGGCGGGGCTGCGGAAGCTGGGTGTTGCCGTGCGCATGGATGACATCGACGAGCCGCCCGTGCCGTTGAAAGTCGCGCCGAGGGCGCACGGCTTTTTCGCCGACGATTTGCGGACACGGATCGAAGCGGCATCGTCCGCCGTGAATCGCGGTCTTCTGGAAACGCCCGATGCGACGTTGGAGCCGTGGATTGTCGACGGCGACGGCCGTGTCTGGTTCGGCCGTCATCAGCTCGGCGGCTGGGGGGCGCTCTGGCGGTTCGGCGGCGCGAATCCGAATCGCGAACTGGCGCCGGCGGTACTGTCCGCCGCGTTGGCCCATGCGTACACGCACGTGCCGCCGCCCATGCCGGCCAATCGCCACTTCGTTGTCCGGCGCGTTGCGCCTGAAAAATGCGAAGACTGAGATTTCCACTTGCGACTTTGCGTCAAAAGCCCTATAATGTTCTGAAACAAAACCCCTACAAAGGATTTAACGTAAGAGGATTCAATATGAAAAAGATGCTGATGGGTCTCTGTGTGTTGGCTTGTGCCGCTGTGTCCGCGCAGGATGCGGTTCCGTCTCCCGAAGCGGCGCCGGCGAATCCGCCTCCGGCGAAAGTGTCCTCCGAAAAAGCGGCGTGGCCGGTGTGGCTGGCGTTTAATTCGGCGAAGGACATCGATGTGGTTGGTTTCCGTTTCACGCTGCCCTACGGTCAGTGCGAAAGCGTCACGGGTCTTGACCTCGGCATCTACGGCCGTTGCCGCTATTTCGAAGGGCTGCAGGTCAACGTGCTCCGCAACGAGGCCGAGGATGTGTTGTCCGGTATCCAGCTTGGCGTCTACAATACGGCCGGCCGCGCGGATCTGTTCGGCGTCCAGGTTGGTCTTTTCAATGAAGCGCGTACGATTCGCGGTGTCCAGGTCGGCATCATCAACCTCGCCGAGCAGGTGGAGGGCATTCAGGTTGGTCTGATCAACCGTGCGGAAACGGCCTACGGCTTCCAGGTTGGCGCGGTGAACGTGATTCGCGAAAGCGAACTGACGTTCTGCCCGATCGTCAACGTCGGGTTCGATATTTTCCCGAACTACTAATCTAGACGCACGCGCATGAACGTCCGTCCTTTTTCCGCCCTGCGGCCGTCCCCTGAAAAGGCGGCGGCCGTGGCCGCTGTGCCGTATGACGTGGTGGATGCCGCCGAGGCGAAAGCCTTGGCCGCCGGGAATCCGGCGAGCTTTCTTCATGTCTCCCGTCCTGAAATCGACATGCCCGACGGCACGGATGGTTCGTCGGATGCAGCCTACGCCCAGGCTCGCCGTGCGCTTGATGCCTTGCGGGCGGACGGTACGCTTGTCCAGGATGCCACGCCGCGTTTTTACGTCTACCGTCAGATCATGGGCGACCATGCGCAGACGGGGATTGTGGCGACGTTCGACACGCAGGACTATCTCGCGGGCGCGTTGAAGCAGCACGAGAAAACGCGCAAGGACAAAGAGGACGACCGGACGCGCCACATCGAAACGTTGCAGGCCCACACGGGGCCGGCGTTTCTGACGTACAAGGACGTTCCTGAGATCGACCGTCTCGTGGCGGATGTCTGCGCGGCCGCGCCGCGTGACGACTTCACGGCGGCGGACGGGATTCGTCATACGACGTGGGACGTGCCTGTCGCCCGTGCGGCCGAGTTGGAAGGGCTGTTCGCCCAGATTCCCGTGGCCTACATTGCGGATGGTCACCACCGCAGTGCGGCCGCGAGCCGCTACGCCCGCGCACGGGGGTTCGCGGGCGAGAGCCGCTGGTTTCTGGCGGTGGCGTTTCCGGCGTCGCAGTTGAAGATTCTGCCTTACAATCGGCTCATCGCCGATTTGAACGGCTTGACGGCGGGCGAACTGCTCGCGGCGGCGAGGCGGACGTTTACCGTGACGGAGGCCGCCGACGGTGTGCCGGCGGCGGGACGTCACGCGCGAATGTTCTTGGATGGGCGTTGGTACGATCTCGCATGGGATGTGCCGGCGGGGACGGACGTTGTGTCTGCGCTGGATGTATCCGTGCTGCAGGACCGTTTTCTCGCACCCGTTCTCGGTATCGACGATCCGCGTACGTCGCCCCGCATTTCGTTCATGGGTGGCGTCCGTGGCTTGGACGAGTTGAAGGGGCGCGTCGTGGACGGTCGTGCGGCGGTGGCATTTTCGATGTATCCCGTCACGGTGGGCGAGATGATGGACATTGCCGACGCCGGCGCGATCATGCCGCCGAAGTCGACGTGGTTTGAACCGAAACTCCGTTCCGGGTTGTTCGTTCATGTCGTGGATTAAGCGCCAGTGGGTGCGCCTCCGCGTGAAGATGTTGCGCGAGAAGGCGTCGCCGGAGTTCATCGCGCGCGGCTGGGCGATCGGCATGTTCTATGGGTGTACGATTCCGTTCGGCCTTCAGCTGGCGTTGTCGATTCCCACGGCGTTCATCCTCAAGGGCAGCAAGATCGGCGCGACGTTCGGGACGCTCCTCACCAACCATTTCACGATTTGGTTTATCTATCCCGCCCAGTGTTGGGTTGGGAATCGTCTGCTGGGCGGCGAGTTGTCGTTCGCCAACATCAACACCGCGTTGAAGGACGTGCTCACGGAGCAGAGTTGGGAGGCGTTGTTGCAGTTGGGCGGCGACCTCTGTTCGGCATTCCTGTTGGGCGGCGCGTTGTTGGCGGCCGTGTGTGTGCCGTTGACTTACTGGGGCGTGTTGCGTTATGTTCGGCTCATGCGGGGACGTAAGGCCGCGACGCGCCAGAAGGACGCGCGGCGTGTCTGACGCGAATCCGTTTGCCGAGCGCCTGTCGGATCTGTCGGCGCGAATCCGGCGGCGCCGGTTGGATGTCGCCGTTCTTTTCGGCGAGGCCAACATCCGCGCGTTGACGGGTCTGGTCTGCGACAACGGTTGTCTCGTTGTCACGGCGGCGGGGGCGGTCGTGTTCGCGACGGATTTCCGCTATGTCCCGATGGCGCACCGCGTCGCGCCGTGGCTTGAGACGCGGGAACTGCCGCGCAAGTCGACGTTCGCCGATTTTGTCGGGCGTCTGGGGCGGGGGTGGACGCATTTGGGTTACGAGGGAACGCTCGATGTGCGCCGCTATCTCCAGTTGGTGAAGAAATTTCCGGCGGCGAAGTTTGTTGATGTCGGCGACGACGTGTTGGCGTTGCGCGCGGTGAAGACCGTGGATGAGATTGCGCGGATTGCCGCCACCGAGGCGTTGAACGATGAAATCTGGGCGCGGGCGCAGGACGACATCAAGCCCGGCATGACGGAGAAGGACATTCAGCGCGTCATTCGCGCGTGGATGAATGCCCTGGGCGACGGCGAGGCGTTCGAGACGATTGTCTGCGCGGGCGCGAACGCGGCCGAGTGCCACCACGTGCCGGACGACACGGTGTGGCGCACAAACGAGCCGTTGCTCGTCGACATGGGCGTGTTGTTGGATGGGATGCATGCCGACATGACGCGGAACATCCGTCCGCCCAAAGGCGCGGATCGCCTGTACGACAAGATCTACAATCTGGTGTTGAAGGCCAATCGCGCGGCCATTGCCGCTGCGCAACCGGGCATGACGACCGGTGCGCTGGACAAGGTGGCGCGGGAGATCATCGACCAGGCGGGCTACGGCGCGGCGTTTGGTCATTCGCTGGGGCACGGCGTCGGCTATGAAATTCACGAGTTGCCTGTGGCGCGGCCGGATGACAAGACCGTGCTCGAACCGGGGATGTTCGTGACGATTGAGCCGGGAATCTATTTGGAAGGACGGCTTGGGGTTCGTATCGAGGACCTTGTGCTGATAACGACAACGGGATGCGAAGTGATGTCTCACTCCGCGAAATGAGGATGATGAACATGAAAAAAGCGACGATTGAAACTTCGATGGGCAGCATCACCCTGGAACTGGACGAGGCGAAAGCCCCCATCACGGTGAAGAACTTTTTGGACTACGCGGCGAGTGGCCACTACGACGGCACGATTTTCCATCGTGTGATTGACGGCTTCATGATTCAGGGCGGCGGGTTCACGAAGGAGATGAACCAGAAGGCGACGAAGGCGCCGATCAAGAACGAGGCGGCGAACGGATTGGCGAACGCGCGCGGCACGATTGCCATGGCGCGGACGATGGTGGTTGATTCCGCCACGAGCCAGTTCTTCATCAACCTTGTGGACAATGGCTTCCTCGATTATCGCGGGCCTAGTCCGCAGACGTTCGGCTACTGCGTTTTCGGCAAGGTCGTCGACGGCATGGAAGTCGTGGACAAAATTGGCAAGGTCCGCACGGGGTTTGCCGGACCGCACCAGAACGTCCCCGAAGAGCCGATCGTCATCAAGAAAGTCCATGTGGCCGTTGCGCCGCAGAAGTGACGGGCCGGTCGCGCCATGGCGGGCGGGGCGGTGAAAACGGATGCGCTTGAGACGGTCGACGGAACCGTCAAGAGCGTTGTTTTTCGTAACGACGATACGGGGTTCACCGTCCTCCACGTGGTGACGGAGGAGGCGCGGTTTCGTTTGGGCGCACGGGAGACGACGGTGCTGGGTACGTGCGCCGCCGTCTGGGAAGGTGAGGAACTCCACGCCGAGGGTGTTTGGGTGCAGGATCCCGTACGTGGGCGGCAGTTCAAAGCGAAGACGATTGCCTGCATACCGCCGAAATCGACGGAGGGGATTCGCCGTTATCTCGCCAGTGGATTGATTAAGGGCATCGGCCCCGTGTTGGCGAACCGCATTGTCGATACGTTTGGCGCGGACACGTTGGATGTCCTCGACCACCACTCGGGACGCCTCTCCGAAGTCAACAAGGTGGGGCCGCGCAAGATTGAGCAGATTCGGAAGTCCTGGCGTGACGCGCGGGGGATGCGCGAAGTGATGATTTTCACGCAGACCTACGGCATCTCGGTGGCGAAAACGACGAAGATTTATCGGAAGTACGGACCTGATTCCATTGCCATCATCAAGGCCGATCCCTATCGTCTCTGTCGGGACATCTGGGGAATCGGTTTCGCAACGGCGGATCGCATCGCCACGAGTGTCGGTCTGCCCATGGATTCACCCCTCCGTGCCCGCGCGGCAATTCTCCACACGTTGCGCGTCGAGGCCGAAGAGGCCGGGCATTGCTGGACGTCCGAACCCGATCTGCTCCTGCACGCGCAGGAACTCGTCGGCATCTCCGTGGAAATCCTCTCCGCCGCCCTTGCGGTGGAGGTTGCCGAACGGCGCGTTGTCCGTGAAGACGACCGTCTCTATCTGTACGAACTCTATGCGGCCGAAAAGAGCGTGGCGGCGAGGATACGTCGTCTGCTCGCGACGCGCCCGGCTTTCGCGCCCATCGATCCCGACAAGGCGATTCCCTGGTGGGAAGGGCGGACGGGGTTCACGCTCGCGCCGGCGCAGATGCGGGCCGTGCGGACGACGTTGCGGTCGAAAGTCGCGATTGTCACGGGCGGTCCGGGCGTCGGCAAGACCACGATTATTCGGGCGCTTGTGGATATCTATCGCGCGCGCGGCGGCGTTCATGCGATCAAGACGCTTTTGGCCGCGCCGACGGGCCGCGCCGCAAAGCGAATGTCGGAATCGACGGGCGCGGCGGCCCAGACGCTCCACCGACTGCTCAAATACAATCCGCAGACGAATGAGTTTACGTTCAACGCGGAACGTCCGTTGCCGGGTGACGTGTTCATCTTCGACGAGATGTCGATGGTCGACATTCGCTTGATGCGTGATCTCATGGTCGCGTTGCCGGACGAAGCCACGCTCATTCTCGTGGGCGACACCGACCAGTTGCCGTCCGTCGGCCCCGGCAACGTTCTGCGCGACTTGATTCGCAGTGGGGCGATTGCGACGTCGCAGTTGACGGAGATTTTTCGTCAGGACAGTTCGGGGTTGATTGTCCGCAACGCCCACCATGTCAACGCGGGCGAGGGGTTGGAGACGCGGAGCGGCGAGAGCGATTTCTATTTCGTCCCGCAGGAAGACCCGGAGAAAGCGCTTGCCGCCGCGCTCGATCTTATGACGGTACGTATTCCGCGCCATTTCCATCTTGAGCCGTTGCAGGACGTGCAGGTACTCACGCCGATGCGGCGCAATTTGCTGGGGGCGGAAAACTTGAACACCGTCATTCAGCAACGATTGAACGGCACAGGACCGTCCATTCCGCGTGGTGGTACCGTGTTCCGTGCGGGCGATCGCGTGATGCAGTTGCGCAACAACTACGACAAGGATGTCTACAACGGTGACGTTGGATTCGTGCAGAGCGTCGATTCGGGCAATCGGTCGCTCATCGTCCTCTTCGACGGGCGGCCTGTGGAATACGGCAGTGCGGACCTTGATGAGCTGACATTGGCCTACGCGACGACGATCCACAAGTCGCAGGGCAGCGAATATCCCGCCGTCATCGTCATTCTGCATCGCCAGCACTACATGATGCTGCAACGCAATTTGCTCTACACCGCGATTACACGCGGCAAGAAGCTCGTCCTCGTTATCGGGTCGGGTTGGGCCGTCAAGAAAGCCATCGAGACGAACACCGTCCGCGAACGGCGTACGTCCCTTGCCGACCGTTGTGCGGTCACACCGCCGGGCGGGCTTCCTGCGGAATCATGAACGCGAGATGTCGATGTCCCGCGTGTAGTGTGATCCGGAACCAACTATCGCGAACTCAATGACTCCGGTAACCAGATGTCTTCCCAGAAGAACGTCGGAAAGAAGTCGATTGTTTCGCTTGAATGCGAAACCGAGTTTCCCCAGATGCCGAGCGTGAAGCAGTCGGCAACCCCGTCGACAATGCGCACGGCGCACATGACGGCGCCGGGGACAATGCCGAAGACGCCTCCCAAAAAAGCGCCTGGCTCGGCGGCGGATTCATATCCCCTGCCGCCATAGTACGATATGTCCCTGACGATTTCGCCAGGACTTGTGACGACGTTCACGAGTCCGCGGCCGACGCCGGTGGGCGGCGGCCATCCAAATTCATCCCCGTCCTCGCTGGCGGCAAGGCACGCCAGCGTCGTGCAGGCGCATATCAGCATGCAAAGCTTTCTCATCTCATGTTTCTCCTGTTAGGCAAACTCGACCCGGGCCTTTCCAAGGCATTTGCCCTCGGTGGTACGAATCAGCGCCGTCTTGACCTTCGTGACTGTCATGGTGTTGTCCAGGGGGTGGGCGCCTAGGCCGTAAACAATGTGGAGGTCGGAATTGATTGGATCTCCAACGAGATCCCAAGTCACTTCGCAGCCTGCCGTCCGCCCGTCAAGCAGTTTTTTGAATTGCCGCCGAATGTCTGTCAGTTTCGCCTCGTCGTCGCGGAACAATGTGTAGAGTTCGACGTCAAACGCCTTGAAGCGGTTGGCGAACGCAATGTTGTTGTTCCTTGCAGAACTGACGGCTCCGATGAAAAGAGACACGATTCTCGTCGCGTCAAGGTTGCCACCCAGTTCCTTCCATATCGGCAGAACCTCAAGATGCAGGTCTTCGGGGATGAACGACGGCATCGGTTCGTTTTCGATTCTATAGCCCTTTCCTCGAAGCGCAGCGCATTCTATTGCCGTCTTCTTCAACTCGTTCTCAAGTTCGGCGATGCGCTCCCTGAGCCGATCCGCCTCTGAAGGCCTCGGCGGCTTCGCGTCGCGCTCTGCGAGTGAATGGTGTGAAATCCACTCCTGCCGGTTCCAGATTGCGCAGAGCTTTTGGAGACCGTCGGGCATGACTGCGCCTGGATGCTCTGAAAGGGTACGGGCGATGTCGGAGTCGGAGAGTCGCTTGTTGACGAAGCGCACCGCGAAGTCCTTGCCGATTTTTTCTTCAAGGGCGTCGGCGACGACGCACACCTGCCCGTCGTCGATCAGCCCTGTTTCGACAATGCGTGAAAGTACAGTGGTCAGGTTCATTCCGCATCAACCCCCGCATGAGACAGACATTTCGGTTCACCGTTTTTCGGCAGGCACATGACATACGCTGAACGGGCGTAGGTGATTCTTCTCGCGTTTTCGTTGCCCTCATGGATTTCCTTGTCGAAGTCATCGCCTTTTTTCGGCCAGCAAACCGAGATCGTGCAGTCGTCGCGCTTGCCGGCCATTTTGCTGTTCAGGTATCTTTCCACGCGTCTGCGGCATTCCTCCAATGTGTCTCCGCTGCCCATGGCCTTGGCGAAAGCATTGTCGAATGCCCTGAACCGTTCGACGAAGACATCCCTGTCAAGGGATCCCGTCAGAAGCCACATGAAGGAGTAGGCGCATTGAAGCCTGCGGCGTGAATCCTCGGAGTCGTCCGCATCCTCCCGATAGCCGAAGAGGTCGCACACATCCTTCGGCATTGCCTTTTCGATTTCCAAACGCACTTTTTCAAGTTCGTCCTCGCACCCGGCCCTCACCTGCTCTATTTCCTCATTCTTCTCTTTGAGAGCCGATTCGTACTTCTGCCGAATTTCCTCGATTTCGGCCTTATGCTCTGCCTCCATGGCGTTCTTTTCGGCTTCGCAGTTGCCCTGCTCCGTGGAAACTGTCTGCTCCATCGCCACCGCAATGTCCATCTTGCGCTTTTCTTCCAGGCGGCATCTTTCATCGTCAAACGCCTTGCGCTCCGCCTCAAGCGTTTTCTTGGCCTCACACGCTTCCTCAAAGTCCTTCCGCGCCGATTCTTCAAGGCGCCTCTTGTCGCACTTCAACGCTTCGACCTCTTTATTCAGCGCTTCGACCTCTTCATTCAGATCGGCATTCTCCATGCGGTATCTTATTGTGTCGTCCAGAAGGAGGGAATAGGTCTTTTTATGCCGTTCAAGCTCCGTTTCAAGTTCGCGTTTCTTCTCATCGTTCAGTCTGTCGACCTGTTCGTATCGGGCCTTGATTGCGTCCTTGATTGCATTCAGGCTGACGTTCAGGCTGGCGAGAACCTTGTTCGCGACTTTGTCGCATATGTTTTCGATCAGAATCTCGTCCGAAGAAGGTGGCTGGGAGGCCGTGGATGGAATCTCGGCGGCTTCGCTTTTGCTGGAAGTGTTTTCATCGGTCATGTTCCGTCTCCTCTTTTTCTTCAGGCTATTTCAACGATGCGGTCCATCATGAACTCGCCGTCCATTGTGCAGACGCGGCACTCGACGTCTTCGGGATGCAGTTCCGTGGCGTCGCCTCTGAACGTGCCGGTTGCGGACACGACTCGCAGGGCGTTGTTCAGCGGATCGCTTTCAAGTCTCACCGAGACTCCGTCGCCGATTCCGCCATGTTTTTCGAGCGCTTCCGGTTTTATGCGGAGTTCGTACGACAGGATGGCTGTTTTCCCATATGGCGTCTTGCGCGCGAAAAGACGTCGCGGCGACGTCATCGGGATGTCCTTCTGCAGTTCCCCGTCTCCGAATATCGGGCGCGTGAACGCGACGTGCTGCCCGTCGGGAACGATGCCCCACTTGAAGTCCGTGTTCACGACGTTGTTCGTGAACGACAGGTTCACGGATGCTTCGTTGCGCAGCGCATACAGCGCTCCGCCAAGCGCGGTCGAGATCTTCGAGTCGGTGATGCTCTTCGCGCCATTGAAGAACTTGCCGCACCAGTCGCTGACGCGGTAGTCCTTCATGCTCCGGATTGCGGACGAGGGCAGGGCGATGCGTCTCTTGAACACGTTCTGCACTGCGGTGAACTCCATCGTCTTTCCGGAGAGGACGAGCATGTCGACGTCGTACGCGGCAATCAGATTCGCGAAGGAATGCGCGATGCTCCGAAATGTCTTCTCCGCGGTTGCACGGTAGGCGGAGACAATCTCCTGCGTAATGGCAATCTCGATTTCAAGGTCCTTGACTTTCTCAACGTCATCGATTTTCAGTTTTGCAATGCGGCACCAATCGGTGGCGTCGTCGTTCGAGAACTTGTGCCGGAAGACAGACAGGTCGTCATCGCGGATGTCGTCATTCGGATATCGCCGCAGAAGTTCGTCCAGTTTGATGGCGAGCGAAAGGGCAAGGTCGAACCAGAACGTCTTTGTCAGCGATCTGACGTGCGATCGCATTTCCGACGAATGGTAGTTCGCGCGAAGGTCTGCGTCCTTCGTTCCGAATTCATGCTCCAATTTCTGCGCAACGGCCTTGAACCCTGCCTTGGCAACGCAGTTCTCGATGAACGCGAAGATGAACGCATCTCCGGCCGTGTTCACGCCATCGCGGCAGAAGAGGTCTATCGTGGCGCTGTACGGATCGACGCCGGCCGTTTCCTCCGATGCGGACACGGCGGATATCGAGAGATCGGACGTTCCGCCTCCGACGTCGATGACGGCAATCCTGGCCTCGCGTCCAATCGGAGACCTGCGGCCTATGGACTGGAGCCAGAAGAACGCACTCGGGTTTCTGCGGATTTCGTTGTAGGCGAAGAGAGAGAGCACGGACGTCGCCTCGTCGATGTCCGAGGTCAGCTCCACTTCCGTCTCGGGAAAATTCCGCAGATAGGCTCGCAGTCCATTCTGCAGCCGTTCGCGGTACAGTTCCAGCTCGCGCGGCAGAAGCGTGGAAGGATATGTGACGTGAATGCGGGAGATTCTGCGGCAGCGCGAGTCGCATGATTTTTTCTTGAACTCCGCCGAAGAGACGTAGTAGCACCCCTGTTCGTACAGTTCCGCCAGCATGGCGCCGAGCATGGCGGCGGGTGGAAGACGGTTCATGTCGATTCCGCAGTCCATTCCAAGTTCTGCCGCGATGATTCCGTTCAGATGTTCCACTTTCGGCTGCTCGGCGTCGACAGGCATTCTTGAGGCGACCCATTCGCGTGACGAAGGATCGGCGTCCCAGAAATACCTTTTGGGGCTTGAAAGCGTATAGCGTCCCGCTCCTTCGCGACCTCTGAACTGATAGTTGTTCCATTCCGCAAAGCGTCCGAGTCTGACAAACGACAGCCGTCCCTCGTTGTCGCAGAATTCACCGTCGGGGCGTGAATCCGCGTTCGTGAGCGACACCAGGCTTTTGAACGCGCCCTTCAGGGGACTCTCGCTTTTCCGCTGCTTGCACGCGATCGGCAATTCGTATACCGACGGGGCGCTTTCTCCAAGACCGTCGACGAGAAGAGCCACCGTGCGCGTGTTGCCAAGATCAATTGAGAGCATGCAGTCGACGACGTTGGACGGCGTCGCGATCTCATAACCCTCCCAGTCCTCGAAGTCGCCTAACTTTCTCCTGGCGTTTGGGTCTTTGCGGTCGCCGGGACGCGGCAGGGAAGGGCGCGCGTCGACCGTGAGGTACAGTATGTACCTGGTCGTTTCCGTATCTCCGCCTACGGGTCTGCTCTTTTCCGTGGATGTCACGTACAGCAGACGATGGGGCACGACCCCTCCGTCCGATTCGGCTGCGAACGCGCCCTGTTCCAGATTGTTAAACACGCTTTCCTCTAGATCAAGTTTCAGCGTGCAGACTTCGCCTTTGTAGATTGCAGATAATGCCATGAGGGTTTCCAGAGAATGTCCGTGTTTACTTTGAATCGCATTGGAACAGGCTTTCAAGGCGCATTCGCCAGGGCTTTGTCTGTCCCTGCCCAAGGACGGCATTTGCGTCCTTGATTGAACGGTGCGTATCGTCGGTCGACGTTTCACCGCGCATCACGCGCATGAAGAACCGCGCGAGATGATCGCGGATTTCCTTCTCCGATGCGTTCCAGTTGCAGAGTTCGTCGCTGAACGTCTGGAACTCATTCGATTCGCCATCGTCGCCGAGACAGCGGTCGCAGCGCTTCCGATAGAACGCCTGCCGTTCGGAAGACGGCCCGGCGGCCTTGATGAACTCCTTTAGGATTTCCGCAACGGCGTCCGTGTCCACGTACTGGTCTTCCAGGTCAAGGGCGATGAAATGGTCTCCAACCAGTTCCGTCTCGTCCCATATCAGCCGGAGATACGTCTCTTCCGTGGCTCCGGCCTTTTTTTCCCTCTCGAAATCTTCTCTAAGTCCCATTTCCCATCTCCAATCAGATTCCGTGGATATCCAGCGTGGACGTTATCGTCGCCTTTGCCGTATTGAGCTCCGCGATTTCCGCGTCCGTTATTGAAAAACGGAGGGCGTTGAAGATGTCTGTTTCGCAATTCAGCACGCTCGTGAACCTCGCCTTTGGATAGAACGATACGAAACCCTTCGGACTGCGGATCCACGCGAGAATCTTTCCCGTCCAGTCGACGGAAATAAAGTCGAACTGGCACGTGCCATCGAGATTGTCCACCACGCCCAGTTCGTGAAGCCTTGCGCCCGGGAGTCCAAACTTGTCTCCGTCCTTTGTGAACGTGAACTCGACTTTGGGCTTGTGCAGCAGGACGGTGGCGTCCGGATTCGCGGTGTTTTTCTTGTACGCCTTCCAGGACTCGTTGAGTCTGCACTCGATCGATTCCATGATGACGCCGAAACGGATCATTTCGGACAGCGTCATGGTCGTTCGCGACGACGGCGCCATGAGACCGGCCCTTATCCACGCCTGTTTTACGGCGGGCATGGACGAATAGAGCCTTGAGAGCGTGTCGTGCGCCGTGAAGTCGATGCCGAGAGTCCCCATCCAGAGCCCCTGCACGTGTATAGGCGTCGCGTCCTTCTTCCTGCCCTTGAACAGCGGCGACGCGGCGGTTTCCTCGTCCTTCCACATGTTCGGGTTCATGATGCCCGATGAATGGTTTACGGACAGGAAGGAATCTGCCGAGTTTGCCGTGTTCGGCATGGTCTTCAGACCGAGGACGTCGCAGACGTCGCCATTCGTCATCTTGAAGCCAGGCGGCGTTCCGCCCTGCTTGATTACGTAGTGGTAGTGGAACGTCTGGGAGTCCGGCGCCGCGAATTCCGGCGCATTCGTCCTGCAGCCGATTGAGTTCTTTGCCACGGAGAAGTCCTGAAGCGTTGCACCCGAAAGAGGGTTGGCGCCCGGCTCCAGCTGGTCTGCAAGTTCGATGAACTTGTTGAAGACGCTTTCCTCCGCAAGCTCCAGGATGGCGTCCGCCGTATGGTCGTAATTGAGGAGTAGTTCGGCGGAGTCGTCGCGTGCGTTCATGTCCTTCACGGTCTGCACGTTCAGTCTCTTGTCGTTGACGCACTTGCGGTACACGATCGACATCACGATGCGGAATGGATCGAATGCGAGCTGTTTGCGCTTCTCGTCCGGGAGCGGGGCAAGCGGTTCCACGAGAAGACCGTCTATGATGTGCGGATTCGTTCCGCCGCGCAGCTCCTTGCACTGTCTGTGCAGTTTCGCCTTCAGTTCGTCGCACTCTTTCCTGAAGTCGGAGAGTTCGCGCGAAAAGGCGCCTGTGTCGATGAACGACGTGCGCGCGCAGCGGCAGGCGCAGATGTAGAAGCCGAGCAGTTCGCGGAAGCGCTTGTCAAACGCATCCACCACTTCCCTGAAGACTTCGTCCTCTTTCGAGAGGCCGAACACCCAGTCGCGTACGACGCGATTCTGCTTCCGCGTCGAGGCCAGCGCGATCGCATTGTCCAGCGACTTGACCATCTCGGCCGCATACTGGGAGACGTTTGCCTTAAGCCCCTGGATCTTGTCATGAAGTTCTTTGTATCCCTGGGCGATGAGTTCCACGTTGACGTCGCCGTTCCAGTCTGCATACTTCGAACAGGCGAGGAGGAGCATGAGTTCCTTGGCGGGGACGACCCTGTACTCCGGAACGCCGTCTTTCACCGCGTCAAGCAGTTGCCTGAAGGAGTTCCTGAATTCTCCAAGGGACCTCTCGTTGATGGCGCCGCGTTCTTCCGCCTGGAGCAGCGCTTTCAGCGGAATGCACTGCGCGGGATCGACGCCGGCAAGGGCTTTCCTGTATTCGGGCAGCTGGGCGTCGATGAACACGCTTTTGACGTTCTCCAGGATTGCGGGGGCAGCTCCGCTTCCGTTCAGAAATCCCGTCCGCCCGTCCTTGCCGTCAAGGACGGCGATGAGGCTCTTGTAGAACCAGTTCTTCAGCGAGACCATCCGTCCGCTTTTCATCACGAACATGTTGAATGCGGAAAAACACGGATCCTCCTTGTCCACGTGGTACGCGGGGCCTGACTGCCCCGCGATCAGCCTGTCCACCCAGCGCGGATGGAATTCCTCCACGTGGAGGTACGTGGCGGCGAAGAGCTGTTCGGCCAGGAGCGACGTCACAAGCGGCCGGCGTCCATGCGGCGTGGGAAGCACGTAGAGGTTGCCCATGGGCAGGGATGAACCCGAAATGCCGCGGTCTGCAAGCACGTGTCCGTCGGGCTTCGCGCCGGTGAACAGCGGAAACGCTTGGTCTTCCTTCTGCACCCACACGGGGACTTTGAAGCCGGGGCGTTCCGATTCCAGCCGTCGCCGCCAGCTTGCCGTCTGGAGGTCCTTGAACATCGAGATCATGTTCAGCGCGATTGGATAGTTGCCCTCTCCGGGAATCGCCTCCGGCATCAGGAGAAAGCCCAGCACCACCACGTTCTTGAAGTCGGGGTTTGCGTTTCTCTTCCGCAGAATCTGCAGGTCGAGGAAATCGCATATGTTCAGGAACAGGCCTCCGGACGTTCCACCGAACGCAGAGCCCACCACGACGATCTGGTCGTCCGGTTCTAGCGGGAATTCGTTCTCGATTTCAGCCCAGGTCTTTCTGATGAACTCGGCCGCCTTGCCGGAGACAGAACGGTCGCCGCCGACACCGCCCGCAGGAACGGTCTTGGCCGTCCATGACGGCTGGAAGCTCTTTTCCACGTCTCCGTCGTCGTCCGATATCTTCAGCACGTAGCCCTTCACGCGCGACGTGTGCAGGCGCGTCCCAAGGGCGTTGAAGGCGTCGATCTCCGACGGCATCGAGTCGATCGCCACGTAGCGGTCGTCGAACCTTCCAAACAGATTCTCCTCGCACAGGCGTTTGATGAGCGCCATTACGCCTTTCAACGACTCGCTTCCGGATGCAATGAAAATTCTCTTCATGGTGTTTCCTTTCTGCGTCTGCGCCCTACAGTCTTGTCGTCTGCCGCTTCATCTTGAAGCCCGGCCAGAAGAACCATGCCAGCACGACCATGTCCAGAAGTGTCGGAATGATTGGGTGTATGTAGCCGTAGTGCCTGTAGAAGAATGCGGTCGTCCTGTACGCCGGCCGCTTGCTTGCGTCGGCGTGGTCTTTCGCGTCGCCCTTGTTCTGCGCGGCGCGACTGTTCTGGCACTTCTCGCTGATGGCCTTGATGTTCCAGAAGTCGTTCTTCGCGTTCGCGTCATATCCCGGCATCGACGCCCTGTAGTCCGTCGCGAACGACGTGATCCCGCTTATTTCGGTCACCAGCACGGAGTGCGCGACGAAATAGATGCACGCCATGGCGACGAGGCTGGCCCAGAAGCACTTGCACCATGCCTCCCCGGCCGTGCGCCAGGCGCCTTTTGCCTCTTGATTGAATCGGTTTCGGAAAAAGCGCACAAGGCCGAAGACCAGGCCGACGGGAAGGGCGATGAAGAAAAAGGCGTCCCAGGCGAGAAGCGCCAGGCTCGTCGGCAGAAGGCTTTTCAGCATCGTCAGCCATCCTTCGACGGACAGCGAATTCAGAGTTTCGATCATTTCCGTTCTCCTTGTTAGACTGCCCGTCGGAACTCGATTTGTCCGACAGGCTCCATTGCCACTTTGTTTTCAAACAGCAGGTAGATCCCCTCGTCGAAGACGACCGTGTTCTCCCCGACGGTCTTCTTGTCCGTGCCTGCAATGGGCATCAGTTGGACGTCCTTGCCGGGGGCGCGCAGTTCAAATTCGACCGCCTCCGTCTCCCCCTTGCGGCAGATGACGACGAGGTCGACCGGACAGCCGCATTTCCCGTCCAGTCGCACGGCGCGGTTGAGCCTGACGTCAAGCACGACTTGCGTATCGGACTCCTTGTTTGAACGGTAGAGGATCTGCGCGGCAGTTCTGCCGCGAACGAGCTTGGCGACAACCACGCCCGTACCTGCGACAAGAGCCGGCAGCAGCACGAACGGAAGAACGTTGCCTCCGCCATTCGGCGTTCCGCCTTCGACCGGGATGGGCACTCGCTTCCACTCTTCGAGTTCGGCCTTGGCCGTTGCCAGCTCGTTGTCGTTTACGGCCGCCTCCACTTTTTTCCGTAGCGATTCAAGTTCGGCGCGGTTCTGGATGACGTCGTCGCCATTTGCCGAATTGTCCAGGCGCCAGACTCGCCTGTTCAGGAGTTCATCTTTCTTTCCTTGAAGTGCGGCCTCCTTGACGCGCCGTTTTTCTTCATCGTCCTTAAACTTTTCGGCCTCTTGATCGGCTTCGACCTGTTTAGGTGTCTTTGTGGCTGACTTCGTGGCGGGTTTCCATACATTGAATGCGTTCACCGCCTCGTCGAGGGAATCTTTGTCTTTTGCGGCTTTTATCCTCTGCAGAATCGTAGAGAGGTCTTCGTGATTGAAGATTTGATCCTCGGAATATACGGCCAGTTGTCTCTCCACAATACTAATGGCATTCGTACGCAATTCTTCAAACCTGCGGCGGGCTATTTCCGCCTCTATCTCCTTGTTCCTCCGCGCCATGCTTTCCTCCAGTGTAGAAAGGCGTCCCGCCAGTTTTTCAAGCTCGGAGATGAACAAGGCGATGTCCTTCGTCGACAGCCTTGGGTCGTTGTCGATGAAGCCCGTGCACTTTGCAAGTTGATTGGAGATGTCGTTACAGTCGGAAGCAAAGGCGCTTCTGTCGCTCGCCGGCATTTTGGAAAGGCGTTCTACGGTGGAGTGCACTTTGATGGCGATGCCCTTCTTCTTTTCCTTGAGTTCGCGCAGGCATTCAAGGCGCGTGTTCTCTTCGGTCACGGATGCGACGAGTTCTGCGATGGAATCCAGTTTTACCTTGATATACGGCTTGTCAGGTGCAGCGGCAAGGTCGGCGAGCTGTTTCACGGCGTCGCCTTTCTGCCCTTCCTTCCGCGCCTTTGCGAGGGCGTTTGTGACATCGGAGAAGAGACGTTCTCTGTCGCGAAGACATCCGTAGTCGAACAGACTCGAATCCCATGTGCGCGTATACGTGATTCCGGCGGGCGAGACAATTGACGCCACCAGTTCATTCTGTCCGAGAACGGGCGTCAGGTTCGTCGAGTCTTCGTCAAGCGAAATAGACTGCCCATTGTGCCTTATGGTCGTCGTCCATGTTTCCCTTCTTGGCAGTCGGCTTGTTCGCCTTACGGCGATATGCGTGTCTTCTGGATTGCAGACAAGCGCCTCCAGACCGGCTTTCTCCGTTTCCGAAAGCGCGTAGTAATGGTCGACGATGGCGTTGGCGACGTCGTTGGCGTTCGTGTCCAGGGCGACGCGAAGGAAATCTCGCCATTTTTCATGCGACCAGTATGGCTTGAAGATGCCCGCGTTCACTGATTCTGCTGGCGCGTGAAGCATGAAAAACATGATGTCGTGTTCTTCGTCGAGATGAAACGCGCCATGTCGCGTAGTCAGGTCCGGGTCGTTGGAAATGATGCAGACGACGACATTTCGGGCAGATTTTTCGTTGTCGAGCACCTGCTTCACGAGGATGTCCCGTCCCCACTCCTCGTCCTCTTTCCCGAATGCGCCGAAATCGGAACGGCTGGCTTTCCTTGAAAGCGAAAATGGCATGACGATGCCGGGTTTCAGCAGATATGCCGTCCCCGTGTTCACTTCGACGTAGTTTCCGAAGCCGCGCCGGCGCAGCCCTGCTTCAATCGGATTGTCACGATCGGCCAGAAGCGACCGCAATGCGTTGATGGCACGGACATAGGCGTGGGACGTTCCGTAGTCCATGTTCGCGTCCTTGTTGCGCTTGTGTCCGTCCACGTAGAAATGCACACTGACATCCCGTCGCCCGTCCAGCGACATGTTTCTCTCTATGGGCGGTACCGCCATGTCGTTCAATGCGGCCGCGCAAGTCCATGCCGCAAGCAAAATCGCGACTATGCCATATGATTTAAACATAAATTCTCTTCCTTCGCACAAGATGTCGTTGAATGAAAACGCGCATATTTTACAATACCCCCCCCCCCCCCCCCCCTGTCAACTGCAAGTTTTGGAATTGTCATTTGTCAGAGTGAATGTACCTATGGCAGTCGCATCTATTCTGGCAAGCGACCTACAAATGTACGTGTAAAGGCGTTGTGCACTCACGCCACGGGGCGGGCTTCCTGCGGAATCATGAACGCGAGGTGACGGGCGACGAATTGACTGCGACGAGCTTTTGGTTACGCTTTCGTTGAGAACAACTTGTCCAGCTGCCCTCTGACGTCGAGGCCGCCTTCGCTCTTGTACACCGTGGCGTAGAGGCACGAACCGCCTGACTTCGCCGCCCAGAGGCGGCCGATGGCGTCCTTTTCCAGCGTGTCCCTGGCGTTGCGCAACTGTTCGCCCTTGTATTCGACCGCGAAGAGGCGTCCGTCGTCAAGGACGCCCACGAAGTCCGGGAAGAACCGCGTGTGCGCCAGCGGCAGCCAGAACGACTCGTCGCACGTGTCGAGATTGCGCAGCCACGTCCTGACTTTCGGATGGGCGTCAATCAGCTTTGCGCACTCGAACTCTTCGCCCTCGCCGTATTTCAGCTGCCCGTCGAACGCCGGGATGCGGTGCGTTCCAAGAAAGTGCTTGTTGAAGCGGTAGTTGCCACGGTAAACCTCAAGCATCGTCTGATTGCGATAGAGCGCGTCGTCCAACGCAAAAGCCTTGTCCACGTTCAGTTCAACACGATGGACGCTGTCGAAGAACACCGCTTGATAGGCCTTCTTCCGGACGATTCTCGCGGCCTCGGCAATATGGCCGTCGAGACAGTTTCGCAGTTTGTAGCGGAAGCAGTAGAGCTGTGCCGGCGTGAATCCCCTGGCCGTCACAAGATGATTGACGACCCCGGCGATCCAGCCGCGCATCACCTCCGGCGGAATCGCATTGTGCCGCGTCAGGGCGGCGAGTTCATTGACCACGTCTCCCGGCGCAAGATCCGTCTTGACCTCTTGCAGGAACGTCATCTGTTCGTGCGCGAACTGCTGTTTGATTTCATTTCCGTTCAGTTCGAGAACAAACGTTTCGCCCTGTTCCCTTATCTCGAATTCGCCGTCCGGCAGCACGGCGTGGTTCGCCTCCAGTTCCCTGCCCAGATCCTCGCCCGCCAGTTCCTCCGCCTCTTCGCCGTCGAAGCAGAGTTCGCCCTGGACGTCTGCGCAGAGTTTTGGAAACGTCATCTTGACGGAGTTCGCGGGAACGGCCTCGACGGCCTCTGACTTCTTCTCTGCGACCTTCTTCAGGAATTGGGCGGCGAGTGCGGTCTGGCCGTTTTCATGCAGGAGGTTCGCGATTTTGGATGCGGATGCCTCGGAGATGTCCGCCCTTACCGCAATCGTCCCCGAACCGTCGGCGTTCGCTGTCACCTCGACGTCTTCGGGCATTTCGGCGGCAATGGCCTCGTACACTGGAGTTTTGGAGTTCGGGAGACGCGAGGGTGTTCCGCAATTCTCCCCCAAGCCTCCGAAACTCCACGCGGCGAAAGCAACACCTCCCCTACGGCATCTGCTCGCCGGCGATTTCTTCGAGGGTGTGTATCGGACGCGCTCCGCGTTCCCGCAGCCGAATTTTCACTTGGCGCAAAGCGAAAACAGCGACGTCGCCCTTTGTTTACAGGGGTTCGGCGATTCTCTTGCCCGAAAAATTGGGGAATCTCCAAAGGTGATGATAGTACGCTGCACCAGTCACTCCCATAATATTGCCGAATTACAAAAGCTCCCAAGTGAAAATAACGGAGTCAGAAACGTCAAGGTCGTCAGGATTGATGTCTGGTACAGAACAAGCAGACGCCTCTTGCCAACAACCCAGAACTTCAATTCTAGTCCTTCTATACACATTTAACTCATGCCACGAATAGTTAATGTTTATAATGTCGCCAAGCTTCTTGCCAACACCACGACTGAGTCCTTCGGCAATCTTACGGGCGTTCTCGGAGGCCTTAGCGAACAATTCAGCTTGTACAAACGAAGCGTCTTTCACCGTAAATCGAACTTCAAACTCAGGATTGACACCGGACTTTACAATGCCCCCCAGAATTGCACCTATCATTTCGCGGCTGAAATCAAAACCAAACTTGAGTTTTTGGTGAATCTTGTATCCAGCAAACACACGCTTCTTTGTGCGTTCACCATTCGCATCATCAATCCACTCCCATTCAGTATCGACATCAAAATCCGTGGTTCGCAAATCCTCGGCATCGACATTGACTTCTTTCAATGCATTTTGCAGAAATTGAATCTTGTGTGCCGCATCGGACATACAATTCGAATAATCATGGCCGCGTGTCACTATGTCGATAAGAATATTGACATAATCCGGCTTTACTTTCACATTTGCCGCACTGCGGACAGTTATTTCTTTTCTCATTGCCTCTACTCCTTTTTTAGTTAAACAATGTCACTACCATGCAATAGTGATGGTGTGATGTGAGTAAAAAAGTCGTTGCCTTCAGGTCGCTTTCCCGTGTACCATACACGGTGTCATGAAAGAACCCTGAAAGCAACGACGAAGAGAATGATACCAATTCTGGCGCAGATAGTCCAACATACTTGCCAGGATACAAAATCGAGGAACTCGCGGCCGAAGAGAAAATCAAGGCCAGGGAGTTTTCCTGCTCCGCGCAGGTGTACCTGTTGATGCTCGGCCAGCTTGCGCATGTCTTCTCTTTGAATGAACTCGTCGACCCCTCGACGATATTCTCCGGGGAGCTCCGCCACATACGCGGCATCGAGGCCGTGAAGCTCACGACGTTCTCCCACGCCAACAGGACGCGGGCGAATGGCAGATATGGGCGGCGATGCTGACGCATCTTGTCCTGTACTACATCAAATGGAAGAACAAGGTGGTTTCCTCGTATACGCGGTTCGCGGCGATGATCAAGAACACCATCTGGTTGAAGCGCCCTCTTGAGGCGGGGATCAATTTATATTGCAGAACACCTGGCCAAAGCAGCCCTCCGCCAGACCGCAGCATGCCGTATTTGCCGGGGTTTGAGCGGCTTGCCATTGGATAGCACCCGGCGACAATTGCAACGACAACGGCGTCTATCGCATGACATAAACACACTCACATTGAAAATCGCCTTGCGAAACTGTCGCTTTGGGCCGAAAAACCACCTAATACGCTATCCGTTCGCATAGTTTTGGAACCCTGTTGTATGGTATTGGAGATGCGAGGTCGTTCCACAATTCCCTCGAACTCCGGGACTCCAGAACTTCCGCAACGAAAGCAACAAACTTCCGCGCCCGCATGATGCAACCCGGCGCGACAGGGACGTCGCGCCCTACTGGATGGGCAGACGCCCCGCCATGCGGTAGCCGAACAGACGTTCCGCCATTCGGCAGGGCGTGCAGATGTTTCGCCATTCGGTAGGGCGGGGCGTCCCGCCCCGCCGTTGACGTGCGCGACGGGGAACTTGCCGACGATGCGGCCGGCCTTGACGAAGAATCTTCAGCTCATGGTCGTCGCGCTGGAATGTTTCGTCCGCAAAAAAAAAGGGGATCCTCCAAAACATGTGCATCTTCCCAAAGCCAATGCGCCCGAAATCCGGAATAGCTGTACACTCACGCCACGGGGCGGGCTTCCTGCGGAATCATGAACGCAAGGTAGGCGAGGAAGAGAAGAATCCAGAGGGCGCCTTCCAGACGGTTGATCGTACCGTCCTTCTTGGGATTGCGGAAGTTGAGGCCGAAGACGGCGATGAGAATCGAGAAGAACGTCATGACGGGCAAGTCGCGCGTCAGGATGTAGCCGGAAAATCCGCTGAACGGCGAAATCGATCCGGCAACGCCCACGACGACGAGCGCGTTGAAGAAGTTCGAGCCGACGATGTTGCCGACGACGAACTCGTTTTCGCCTCTCCGTGCCGAGGCGATTGACGACGCCAGTTCCGGCAGGGACGTGCCGGCCGCCACGATGGTCAGGCCGATGAGGAGTTCGCTCACGTGCAGAACGTCGCGCGCGAAGTCCACGCATCCCCACACCATGACGTGGGACGAAAGGACGAGGATTGCCAACCCGAGAACGAGGCGCGTCCATTCGCGAATGCCGCTGAACGGCACGGTAGGCGTTGGCGCGGCGACGGGTTCGGCTGCGGTGAGGGGCTTAGCCTCCCGTTGGTCGTACCAGCAGTAGATGGGCATCAGAACCGCGAACGCCACAAGCAGGCCAAGGGCGTTGAAACGGTCGAACGAGCCGTCTCGCACGGCCCACCAGGAAAGGACGGACGTGATGAGCAACAGGGGGACGGCAAACCAGTTGACCGACGACTTCACCTTGATGGGCCAGAAGAGGGCCGTCACGCCGAGGATGATGCCGATGTTGAAAATGTTGCTGCCGTAGGCATTGCCCAGCGACAAGTCGGCATGGCCGCTCGCGCTTGCAATGGCCGAGACGGCCATTTCTGGCGCACTCGTGCCGAAGCCGATGATGACCATGCCGACAATGAGCGGCGAAAGGCCGAAATGACGAGCAAGGACGCTGGCCGCGTCCACGAACACGTCCGCACTCTTTGCGAGGACGAAAAGACCACCGATGATGAAGATGAGTGACAGGATGAGGGGGATGTCTGTACTGATACTCATGTTTGTACCTTCTCCTTCGTTTGGTTTTCTTGTGAAAGGGGCGGCTCGTCCGAATGACAAGCTTGGCGGAGAGAGAGGGATTCGAACCCCCGAAGCCTTGCGGCTCGCCGGTTTTCAAGACCGGTGCATTCAACCACTCTGCCATCTCTCCAGCGCACGGATGAAAGTACGAGATAGTCTACACGATTTTGTCGTCCGATGCCAATGAAAACAACTTAATCTTTTGGCAATGTTTCGCACTGTTGTTTTCGGTAGGGAACTCCCATTCCCCACACCACGAGATTTATATAAATCCGGTGGTGCGGATTCTATTCTGCTCCCGTCCGGCGATGATTTATGGTAGAATTTTCGCCTGTCTTAATTGGAAGGACTGTAAGTCATGCATAGATTTTTTGCGTTGGTTTGTTCGTTGTCGGCAGTGGCCGTGTCCGCTGCGGATTGGCATGTGGACGCTGCGGCGGGTAATGACGCGGCCGACGGGTTGACGCCAGCCACGGCGTTGCGGACGTTGGCGGCCATCAACAAGGCTCCGGTACAGCCGGGCGACCGCGTCCTCTTCAAGCGCGGCGGCCTGTGGCGCGGTTCGTTGACGCCGAAAAGCGGCGAACCCGGCAAGCCTGTCGTCTACGGTTCGTATGGTGTCGGCCCGAAGCCGATTCTCCAGAAATCGGCGGATCGGTCGCGTCCCGAGGACTGGGTGGAAGTCGAACCCGGCATCTGGGCGACGCGGGTCAACGAGAACAAGGTGTACGAACAGGTCTGGGACGGTGCGGATTGCCAGGGCTGGTCGGGGTCGTTCCAGGAGGGCGTGAAGGGCTTTGTGAAGCGCGTCGCGTCGCCCGACGAGGGCACGTTCGTCCGCGTGGTCTGCACGGAACAGCCGAAACGCGCGAACCATCTCATCCAGATCTGGGGGCCGAAGGTCGACAACTTGCCGGAGGCGGTGATGATGAAGATGAAGGTGCGGGCCACGAAGCCGTTCGCAATCGAGCAGATCGGCCTGTCGCTCAACCACCCGCCGTGGACGTACGGGCTGCGCGGCGCCGTGCAGGGAGAGGGGGAGGCGTCCGCCGAACTTGGCTCCGCGTGGAAGACCGTCTGGGTGCCGATGGCCCGTAAGGACGCCATTGCCGATTTGCATTTCCATTTTTCGATTGGCGACCTGATGCCCGTTGGCTGTACGTTCGATTTCGTGCCGCTGGGGTTGTGGCGCATGGAGTCCGATCCGCGCGCGACGCTGCCGTATGACGTGGGCATTTTCATCGCCGACCACGGAAAGGCGTGGGGTGTGAAGAAGTGGTCGCGTGACGCGCTGAAAAAGCCGCTCGACTACTGGGACGACCGTCCGCACGAGCGCGTGTTCGTCCGCCACGACGGCAATCCGGCGGCCGCGTTCGCGAGCATCGAACTTGCGTTCACTTCGCACATCGTCCAGCAGGGCGGTTGCCACGACGTCGTCTACGACGGCCTTTGCGTTCGCTACGGCGGCGCCCACGGCTGGGGCGGCGGCAGCACGCGCAACATCGTCATTCGGAATTGCGACATCTACTGGATCGGCGGTGGCCTCCAGTACTGGAAGACGCGCCCGAACGGCACGCGCTATCCCGTCCGTTTCGGCAACGGCATCGAGTTCTGGGGGCACTGCGTGAACAATCTCGTGGAGCGCAACCGCGTGTGGCAGATCTACGACGCGGCGCTCACGAACCAGACGAACGGCGATCCGCGCCCGGAGACGGACGTGATCTGGCGCGACAACGTGATCTGGCAGGCCGAGTATTCCTACGAGTACTGGAACCACGATCTGCGTTCGCACACGGCCAACGTTCTCTTCGAACACAACACGTGCATCGACGCGGGCTATTGCTACAGCCACGACCAGCGGCCCGACGTCAATGGCGCCCATCTGATGTTCTACGACAACGCCGCGCCGACGACGAATTTCGTCGTGCGCAACAACGTGTTCGTGCGCACGACCGACCGCTCCACGCGAATGTTCAACGACTGGCGGGCGAAGGACGGCTCGAACGTCGGTCTGACGATGGATCACAATCTCTACTTCATTCCGGAGAACAAGATCTACGAGTACCACGTCAACGGACGCGAAAAGGCGCAGAAGAAGGAGGGCATTCGCCTGACGCCCGCCTGCTACGGCGCGGGCGCGGAGGCGTTCGCCAAATACGTCGCGGAGATGGGACTCGACGCCGGCAGCGTCTACGGCGAACCGCAGTTCGTCGACGAGGCGAAGCGCGACTATCGTCTCAAGCCCGGCTCGTTCGGCTCGAACCTTGCGACGGACGGCGGCCCGCTCGGGGCGCGGAACATGCCCGGCCTGGATGAAGACCAGTCGCGTCCGATGAAGTGAACGTGTCGATGCGCCTGACCGAGAAGAAAGAAGCAGGGAACATGAAGAAGCTTGAAGACTACATCCGGACGATTCGCGATTTTCCGAAGCCGGGCATTCTCTTTCGCGACGTGACGGGCGTGATGGCAGATCCGTTCGGTTTCCAACTGGCGCTTGAATCCTATTGCGACGCGCTGGACGGTACAGCGTTCGACGTCGTGGCGGGCGTCGAATCGCGCGGGTTCATTTTTGGTGCGCCGTTGGCGTTGCGTCTGGGCAAGTCCTTCCTACCCGTCCGCAAGGCGGGAAAACTACCAGGGCGGACGCTGTCCGAATCCTACGATTTGGAGTACGGGCGCGCGACGTTGCAAGTCCATGCGGATGACGTCAAGACGGGCGCGCGCGTGGTGGTGGTCGATGACTTGCTAGCGACGGGCGGTACGGTTCATGCTGCCGCGCGACTTATCGAACGGTTGGGCGCACACGTGGTGAAGTATGTGTTTTTGATCGAACTCGACGACCTTGGCGGACGGAATCGTCTGCCGCCGGGATCTGTCGTGTCATTGACGCACTTCCCCGGACACTGAGCGCGGCGAAACGATTTTGAAAGAAGGTTCCATGAACGAAACAGAAGTTGAATCCGCGAACCGACGGGAATGGATTGCCATTCTCGACTACGGTTCGCAGTATACGCAGTTGATCGCGCGGCGCATTCGCGAAAAGCACGTCTATTCCGAAATCATCCGTTTCGACACGCCGGCCGAAACATTGCGGGCGCGAATGCCGAAGGGCGTCATTCTTTCGGGTGGCCCGAACAGCGTGTTCGAGGACGGTGCGCCCGGCGTCGACAAGGAGATTTTCAATCTAGGCGTCCCCGTGCTCGGCATTTGCTACGGGATGCAGTTGATGAGCCAGACATTGGGCGGCCGCGTCCGTCCTGGCGTGTCCCGCGAGTACGGCAAGACGGAAATGGCGATCCAGCCCGGTAACCGCCTCTTCAAGGGACTGCCGACGAAATCCGTCGTCTGGATGAGCCACGGCGATCGCGTCGAGGCGATTCCGCCCGGCTTCAAGGTCAGTGCCGTGTCTGACAACTGCCCGTTCGCGGCCATGCGGCACGAGGAGAAAAACTTCTACGGCATTCAGTTCCACCCGGAAGTCGTGCATTCACAGTACGGAAACGAGATCCTCCACAACTTCCTCTTTTCGATTTGTGGCTGTCGGGGCGACTGGCAGCTGGCGTCGTGGATCGATGAAACGGTGGAGCGTCTCAAAGAACAGATCGGCGACGAGGAAGTCGTGCTCGGATTGTCGGGCGGTGTCGATTCGTCCGTCGTGGCCGTCCTCCTGAACAAGGCGATCGGATCGCGTCTCCACTGCATTTTCGTGGACAACGGCCTGTTGCGTTACGAGGAGGATAAACAGGTCGAAGCGATGTTCCGCGCCAAACTCGGCCTCGACCTTCACGTGGCTCACGCCGCGCCGCGTTTCTACGCCGCACTGAAGGGCGTGAGCGATCCCGAACAGAAGCGGAAGATCATCGGACGCGAGTTCATCAACGTCTTCGCCGACGAGGCGCGTAAGTTCAAGCACTGCAAGTTCCTCGGCCAAGGGACGATCTATCCGGACGTCATTGAGTCTTCCTCTTCCGTGAAAGGTCCGTCCCAGACGATCAAGAGCCACCACAACGTAGGCGGTCTGCCGCCCGATCTGAAGTTCGCGCTCGTGGAGCCGTTGCGCGATCTCTTCAAAGACGAGGTTCGCGCGGTCGGTCGCGTCCTCGGCATGGACGCCGAGCTGCTCGATCGTCAGCCGTTCCCCGGGCCGGGATTGGGCGTCCGCATCCTCGGTGAAATCACGGAGGAGAAAGTCAAGCTCCTTCAACAGGCCGATCTCCGCGTTCAGGAAGAAGTACGCAAACTGCCCGACTACAAGACGATCTGGCAGACGTTTGCCGTGCTGTTGCCCGTGAAGAGCGTGGGCGTGATGGGCGACCAACGTACCTACGAGTATACGTGCGTGATTCGCAGTGTGAACTCGATTGACGCAATGACGGCGGACTGGACGCGCCTTCCGTACGAGACGCTGGCCACGATGTCCAACCGCATCATCAACGAAGTGCGCGGCATCAACCGCGTCGTCTACGACATTTCATCCAAACCTCCAGCGACAATCGAGTGGGAATGACAGTCGAACTCAACATCACGAAAACCGTCTACGGCGGCGACGGTCTGGGGCGTCTGGGCGACGGGCGCGTGTGCTTTGTGCCGGGCGCGTTCGCGGGCGAGACCGTCCGCGTGGAACTCGTCGAACAGAAAAAGAAATTTGTTCGCGCCCGGCTTGTCGAACTTCTCAAGGCTCTACCAGATCGCGCGGCGGCGTTGCCGCCCGAACGGCGTGTGCCGGGCATGGTCTATGCCGACGTCGCCTACGCGGCGGAATTGCGCTTCAAGCAAGATCAGCTTGAAAACTTCCTCGGGAAGGTGGCCCCGCACGTACGGCCGTTGACCGTCGTACCCGCGCCGAGTCCGCTCAACTACCGCAACAAGGTCGTCTACCACACGGAACGGCGCGATGGACGCTGGTTGCTCGGTTATCGGACGGAACCTGAACACCGCGTGGTTGACGTCGTGGACGATCCGCTTGCCTGTGCGGCGATCAATGCCGCGTTGCCCGAAATCCGCGCGAGCGTGTTCGCGCTTCTCACGCAAGGGTCACGCGCGGCCCGCCAGTCCGTAAAAGCGGCCGACAACGTGACGATTCGCTGGACGCCGCTTGACGGTGTGAAATGGTGGCTGGGCGATGCGCCCGCCCATCTGGAACTTCACGAACGGACGGACAATCGAACGTTCCTCGTGCCGGCCGACGGTTTCTATCAGGTGAACCCGCAGGTAGGGGATTTGCTCGTCAAGGCCGTGCGCGAAGAATATGCGGTCGGCCGCGTTGGCGCGCCGCATCTGCTTGACCTCTACGCGGGCGTGGGCGTCTTCGGGCTTTGCTGCCTGGCGGGGCTTCCGTCGGACGTGGCCGCCGCGTCGCGCCTCGTCGGCGTCGAATCCGGTCGCGCCGCCGTGGCGACAGCGAAGAAGAACGCCGTCGCACTGGGCGTGAAGGGAAATTTCTTCTGCGAGCGCGTGGGTGCGAATCTCGGCCGTATCAAAGTCGGGCCGCATCATACGGTGATTGTCGATCCGCCGCGTGGCGGCATGGAATCCAACGTGCCCGATTGGCTCGTGCGCGGCCCGGCGAAACGGATTCTCTATGTGAGCTGTGACCCCGCCACGTTGACGCGCGATTTGACGACGCTGGCAAAAGCGTATGACATTAAACGCGCCGCGTTGTTCGACATGTTTCCGCGCACGGCGCGGTTCGAGACGCTCGTGGTGCTGGAGAGGCGGGCGACATGATCCGTCGTTTCGCGACGTTGTCCGTCCTGTCGCTCGGCGTCCTCTGCGCCACCGGCCGTGCGGACAACACGGTCTGGCTGGAGGATGTCGATCGCGCGTCGATGACGTGCGGGTATCGTGTTCCCGCCGTGGCGCGTTCCATCGAGGGGCGCCTCTTGCAGATTGGCGGTAAGACGTACGCGCATGGTCTGGGAACACATGCCGCCAGCGCACTTGAAGTTCCGTTGGGCGGCAATGCGTTGCGATTCGAGGCCGACGTGGGGTTGGACGACGAGGTCAAAGACCGCCGGCAGGCATCCGTCGTGTTCAATGTCTGGGCGGATGGCCGGCTCGCGGCGACGTCAGGCGTGTTGCGGCGTCGTAAACGGCAGTGCCATTTCTCCGTCGATTTGGCGGGCGTTCAGGCGGTGTTGTTGGAAGTCACAGATGCCGGGGACGGGAACGACAGTGACCATGCCGACTGGGGAAATGCCTTTTTCGTTTTCAAGGATGGAACGGGGGTGGCCCGCGCCGCCGATTTGACCGAGCAGCTGGGCGTACTCACGCCGCCCGTACCCGTCGCGCCGCGCATCAACGGACCGTCCGTGTTCGGCGTTCGTCCCGCGCATCCGATTCTGTTCCGCGTACCCGTGAGTGGCGTTCGGCCGATGTCCGTCCGTGTGGCGAATCTGCCGCCCGGCGCGTATTTCGATTCCGTCGCGCAGTGCATTCGCGGCGCGGTTGTACGGCCGGGCGAATACGTGCTCGACATCACGGCCGAGAACGCGCAGGGGACGGCGCGGCGGAGGCTGAACCTCGTCGTAGGCGAGAAAATCGCGCTCACGCCGCCGATGGGCTGGAACAGTTGGAACGTGTTCGCCGGCAACGTGTCGGACGCGAAAATTCGTGCAGCGGCCGACGCCCTGCTCACGAGCGGGTTGGCCGACCATGGTTGGTGCTACGTCAACATCGACGATTACTGGCAGAACCGTCCGTTGGAAGACAAGGACACGACGCTCATGGGGCCGTCGCGCAACGTCGATGGTTCGATTGGCGTGAACGCCCGTTTTCCGTCCATGGCGAAATTGGCCGAGGACGTTCATGCCAAAGGATTGCGCATCGGGCTTTATTCTTCGCCGGGGCCGACGACGTGCGGAGGCTGTACGGGTAGTTGGCAGCACGAGTTCCAGGATGCGCGGACGTATGCGGACTGGGGATTCGATTATTTGAAGTACGACTGGTGCAGTTATGGCAGCGTCGCGATGGGTTCGGGTTTGGACAAGGCGCGGGTACCGTATCTGCTGATGGGCCGCGCGTTGCGTCAGCAGAACCGCGATATCGTGTTTTCCCTCTGCCAGTACGGCATGGAGAACGTGTCGGCGTGGGGAGCGTCTGTCGGCGGACAGTGCTGGCGCACGACAGGGGACGTCTTCGATCAGTGGGGCAGCATTTACGCGAGCATTCAGAAACAGGCGGATCTCTGGTACTGGTCGGGTCCGGGCGCGTGGAATGACCCCGATATGCTCTGCGTCGGCAAAATGCACTGGAATCAGTTCAAGGGGTCGCGCCTCACGCCAAACGAACAGTACACGCATATGTCGCTCTGGTGTCTCGTCGGCGCCCCATTGATGATCGGTTGCGATTTGACGCAGTTGGATGCGTTCACGTTCGGGTTGCTCGCCAACGACGAAGTGCTGGCCATCGATCAAGACGCGCTGGGCGCGGGCGCCGCGAAGATCGCGGTGGATGGCCGTGGCGAAATTTGGGCGCGGCCGTTGGCGGATGGTTCGGTGGCGGTAGGATTGCTGAATGCGGGTCTGGCAACGGCGGCTGTCACGTTCGATTTGACGGCGGCGGGTTTGGAAGGGACGTGGCGCGTTCGCGATCTTTGGCGCCAGCGGGATGAAGCGGACGTTGTCGGAACGTACACGGTGCGCGTGCCGGGCCATGCGACGCATCTTGTACGCTTGACACCCGGTCGTGACGGGCGTTTTCGAGCAGACATCGGCGACATCCGCGACAACGCGTGGCGACGTCTCGTTGAAACGAAACGGCCCGTCGTGCCGCCCGCACAGACATCGGCGGACGCGGAGTGTCTGCATTGTGAAGAGCGGCGGGCGGCTGCCCGCGCGATGGCGTCCGCGACAGCGACGGGGGCGAAGTGAGCGCATGAAACGATCCGTCGATCACAACGCGCGCAAACGGCAGATCATCCAGCAGTCGATTCGCCTCTTCGCGGAACTCGGTTACAAGAACGTCTCGTTCCGAGAAATTTCGGAACGGTGCGGGATTGCGCGGACGGTTCTCTACCGCTACTTTCGCGACAAGCGGCAGATTTTCGACCTTGGCATTGTCTATATGATGGACGATTTCATGCAGCGGAATGCGGCCATTTTCCGTTCCCGGTTGCCGTCTGCCGTGCGCTTGCGTCAGCTCTGTACGATGTTGATGACGACGTTGTTCGACAACCGCGAACTGCTCGGCGTCATCCTTGACTTCCTGCTAGGGCTGAAACATCGCGGGTTCGATCCCGCGCCGCGTGTGCGGATGTTTACGCGGAATTTCCGGCGTCTGTTGCATATGCTCATTGCGCGGGGCGTCCACCGAGGCGAGTTTCGGAAGGACGTGGACGTCGATTTGTACACGGATCTCATCTACGCGCAGTATGAAAGCGTGTTCATCCGTCTGACAGTGTCCGGCGATGCCGTCAGGGCCGACTTGGTGGCGCGGATGGACGAACTCTTGAAAGGGCTAGAAACGAAATGACACCTGCTTGGTCTATCCTGCCAGACGACTGGAAGCCGCTGTTGAAGGAACGGGGACTGCGCCCGTTCCGCGCCGATCAGATTCTGCAGTGCCTCTACCGCGATTACATTTTGGACTGGGACGCCGCGACGACGTTGCCGAAAGATTTTCGCGAGACACTGAAACGGGAGTTCCCGATTGTCGTGCCGACTGTTCGCGCCACGGACACGGCCGAGGACGGGACGACGAAATTGCTGCTGGGTCTGGCAGACGGCAATTCCATTGAGACGGTCGTCATCCCCGCGCAGGGGAAGCGCCTCACGCAGTGCCTGTCTTCGCAAGTCGGTTGTGCGATGGGATGCGCGTTCTGCGCGAGCGGCAGCCGTGGCCTCGTCCGGTCGTTGACGGCGGACGAAATCGTCGCGGAGGTGATGATGGCGCAGCATTTGTTTGCAACGCCGGAAAACAAGCGGCAGGGGTCGGGGCTGTGTCTGACGAACGTCGTCGTGATGGGCATGGGCGAGCCGTTCATGAACTACGACGAAACGCTCAAGGCGTTGAAGATTCTCAATGCAGGGAAAGGCCCGAATCTTGGTGCGCGTCACATTACGTTGTCCACGTGTGGCGTCGTGCCGGGCTTTCAGCGTCTGGCGAACGAAGGGTTGCAGTTCGAGCTTTCCGTGTCGCTCCACGCGCCGAACGACGACCTACGGCGGCAGTTGATGCCTGTCGACAAGCGGTGGCCGATTGACGAATTGCTCGAAACGTGCCGGGACTATACCTTGGCCACGGGGCGCGTCATCACGTTTGAATACACGCTCGTGAAAGGGCTGAACGATTCGCGGGCGTGCGCGGAGGAACTCGTGCGTCGGTTGAAACGTCTGCCGTCGTGCAAGGTCAATCTCATTCCGCTCTCGCCCGTCGACCACCGGCCTGACTTCCAGACGCCGGATGAACCGACGATGCTTGCATTTCTCGATGTGCTGATGAAAGCCCGCATTCAGACGATGCTGCGCCGGAGTCGTGGCAAGGACGTCGCCGCCGCTTGTGGGCAACTTCGTTTGCGCCACGATGCCGCCGCGACGGCGGAACGGGGAAAGTAGGAGGATCGAGGCGTCAGCGGTGTGCGGCGAGAGTTGCGGCGATACGGGCCGCGAGAGATGCCGCGTCAAAACCGTGACGGCGTTCCAATTCCGCAACCGTGCCGTGGCCGACGAAAACGTCCGGCCAGCCGAAACGCAGATCCGCGCCGAGCGCTTCGCCGAAGCCACCTGCGACGCTGCCGTTTTCAAGAGAGACGATGAATGCGCCGTGTGCGCGTTGACGCGCAAGAAGTGCAGCGTCGAACGGCTTGACGAAACGCGCATCCACGACGCCGGCCGCGAGACTTTGCGCGGCGAGCCGCTGCCGCACATCCAATGCTTTCGCCACTTGATCGCCGAGCGCCCAGAGCTGGACGTGCGCCTCCGCGCCACAGAGGACACGTGCCGATCCAATCGCGTCTTGGGGATCTGGTTTCTGTTCGGGGACGCTGTCTGGCGCGTCGCCGCGCGGATAGCGGATGACCCAGGGACCGCCCGTCGCCAAGGCCCACGCCAACAACCGCCGCAAATCGGTCGCGTCGGAGGGTTGGCAGATCGTCAGGTTGGGAAGGGCGCGGAGCATCGCGAGATCGAACATGCCATGGTGCGTCCGTCCATCGCGTCCGACACAGCCCGCGCGGTCGACGGCGAAGACGACCGGTAGGTTCAAGAGGCAGACGTCGTGCATGACCTGGTCGACGGCGCGTTGCAGGAAGGACGAGTAGACGGCGACGACGGGACGCAGACCCGCCTTTGCGAGGCCCGCCGCGAACGTGACGAGATGTTCTTCGCAGATGCCGACGTCGAAGAAGCGCGTGGGAAAAGTCTGCGCAAACTGTGCAAGACCCGTGCCGTCGCGCATGGCGGCCGTCAAGGCGCAAATTTGCGCATCCGCATGGGCGCGTTCGACGAGCGCGGCGCCGAAGACTTCGCTCCAGCAGCGGGCGGACGCCGGCGGCTGGACGGGATGCGCGAGGTCGAACGGCGCGACGCCGTGCCAGCGCGTGGGATCCGCCTCGGCGGGCGCAAAACCTTTGCCCTTGCGCGTGACGACATGGACGACGACACTCCGTTTGTCGGCGCGGGCGACGGACAGGGCCCGCGTCAAGGCGAGGATGTCGTGTCCGTCCACGGGTCCGATGTAACGCAACCCCAGCGATTCGAAAAAGGCGTTCCCCAGAAGAAGCGACTTCAACGCGCGTTCGACGCGGTGGTAGAGATTGCGTAGAAACGTCAGGCGGGCGCGGTGGCCTGCGCGTTCAACGGCCGCTTTCGCACGGTTGTAGCGGACACTCGTCAGAAGACGGCCGAGAATCCGTGCACACGCGCCGACGTTCTGCGAAATTGACATCGCGTTATCGTTGACGATGAGAATCAGCTTGCTCTTCAGATTGCCGCAGTTGTTGAGTGCTTCAAGCGACATGCCGTTTGCAAGCGCGGCGTCGCCAACGACGGCGACGACCTGTTCGCCGCCGCCCTGCAGGTCGCGGGCGACCGCAAGGCCCTCGGCGACGGAAAGCGCGTTGCCCGCGTGTCCCGTCACGAACGCATCGCAGGGCGTTTCGTCCGGATTGCAAAATCCCGAAAGACCGTCGAGACGGCGAATCGTTCCCATCTTGTCGCGTCGTCCCGTGAGGATCTTCCAGGCGTAGGTCTGGTGCCCGACGTCCCAGACGATTCGGTCGTGCGTTGGATCGAAGACACGCAACAGACTGATGACGAGTTCAACCGCGCCGAGCGAACTTGCAAGATGTCCGCCCGTGTGGGAGACGGTCGACAAAACCTCTTCCCGCACACATTGCGCGAATGCGGGCAGATCGGCCGCTGCAAGATGCCGGACGCCCTCGGGCGAGTAGGTCGCATCATCGAACGGGACGTTCATGCGTGATCTCCCATGCGGCGGTCGCGCCGTGCGTAGGAGGCGAGCGCCAGGTCGAACGCGGCGCGATCGAAGTCCGGCCACAGGACGTCCGTGACATAGAGTTCGCTGTAGGCGCATTGCCAGAGGAGGAAATTCGAGAGGCGGAACTCGCCCGACGTACGGATGATCAGGTCGGGATCCGGCAAATCGGGCGCGTAGAGACAGCGGGCGAACGCGGCATCCGTCCGTTCGGCTTCGGGGAGCGCGGCGAAACGGCGCGCGGCGTCGGCGATTTCGGCGCGTCCGCCGTAGGAGAGCGCGACGACGAGTTGGCGCGTGAACGACGCCGTTTCCGCCTCCAACGCGGTGATGCGGCGCAACAGGGCGGGCGGCAAGTCGCCCCGTCGCCCGATGACGCGGAAGCGCACCTGTTCCGCCAACAGCGTTGTGCGGCGCGTACGGAGAAAAAACAACAGAAGGCGCATGAGACCGTCCACCTCGGCTTTCGGGCGGCGCCAGTTCTCCGTGGAGAACGCATAGACGGTGAGGATTTCGACACCGGCTTCTCCGCACCATGCCAAGACGCGCGTGAGCGTTTCCGCGCCTGCGCGGTGCCCGGCAAGACGGGGTTTGCCACGTGCGAGCGCCCAGCGGCCGTTACCGTCCATGATGATGGCGAGATGGCGGGGCGTACCGTTCATGCCGTCCCCTCCATTGTCATGGCGGCACAAATAACCGCCGCCGTGGCCAGCCGCCATGGCGGACGTTTCAATTTCAAATGCGCGTCTATCCGTCTCATGAATTGGGCAAATAGTCTACCACGTTTCACCTTCCTGCGGGGAAAAACATGTAGGCGGACGAGCGCTCGTTTCTTTGTGGTATAATGTCGCCATGAGACCGATAGCGACGACGACGAGCGACTTCCCCGACCTGCGGCGGACGGGGTGCATCTACGTGGACAAGACGGCGTACTTCCACCGTCTCGTCACGGACGTGGGCACGCGGATGTTCTTCCTCGCGCGTCCGCGCCGGTTCGGCAAGTCGCTCATGATCACCGCGCTCAAGGCGATCTTCCAGGGCCGCCGCGAGCTCTTCGACGGCCTCGCCATCGCGCAGACCGACTGGGCGTGGGAGACGTGGCCGGTGCTGCATTTCGATTTCGGCGACGCCGACACGACGTCCGAAGAGTCGTTTGCCGCGTCGTTCGCCGCCATTGTCCGGCGGCGGCTTGAGGAGGCCGGTGTATCCTACGATGGAACCTTGCCTCCCGGCACAAACTTCGGCGCCGCGATTGAGTCGCTGTCCGCCGCGCATGGCGGGAAGGGCGTGGTCGTCCTGATCGACGAGTACGACGCGCCCGTCTCCCACGTGCTGGACAAGCCGGAACTCGCCGAGGCGATTCGCGCCCGGTTGTCCGCGTTCTACACAGCGATGAAGTCCCGCACGGGCGACATCCGCTTCCTGATGATGACGGGCGTGTCGA
>CAYZYQ010000002.1:0-90477 GCA_964482645.1 uncultured Lentisphaeraceae bacterium
TATTCCCTCACGGAAGTTGCCGACACCATCGTCTAGAGGCACGTCGAAAATGAACACGGTCGGATTGAAGAGTGGGCGGGAATTTTGCTATACTTCTATCCGTTTTTTCAACCAAGTCAAACGTTCGTTCCAGGCGTCCGATTGGGATGCTGGAACGACGCAATCGAAAGAGAGACAACCGCATGAGTTACACGCTCGTTCTTATCCGCCACGGCGAATCCGAATGGAATCTCAAGAACCTGTTCACCGGCTGGAGCAATCCGGATCTGTCCGAAACCGGTCACAAGGAAGCCATTGCCGGTGGCCAGCTGCTCAAGAAGGAAGGCTTCACGTTCGACGTGGCCTACACCTCCTACCTCCAGCGCGCCATTCACACGCTCAACCACGTGTTGCAGGAAATGGATCTTGAGTGGATTCCCGTCGTCAAGAACTGGCGTCTCAACGAGCGTCATTACGGGGCGCTCCAGGGGCTCAACAAGAGTGAGACGGCCGCCAAGTATGGCGAAGACCAGGTCAAGATCTGGCGTCGTTCCTTCGATGTCCCGCCGCCCGCGTTGACCGAGGATGACGACCGCAATCCGCGCAAGGAAGCCCGCTACGCGAACGAGAAGCCGGAAGACGTGCCGCTCACCGAATCCCTCAAGATCACGATCGACCGCGTGGTGCCCTATTGGGAAAACGTCATCAAGAAGGACGTGGCGGCCGGCAAGAAGGTCGTCATCGCCGCGCACGGCAACTCCCTCCGTGCGCTCGTGAAGTACCTCGACAACATTTCGGATGCGGACATCGTGGGCCTCAACATTCCGACGGGTGTTCCGCTCGTGTACACGCTCGACGAGAACTTCAAGCCGATTGAACACCACTATCTGGGCGACCAGGAAGCCATTGCCGCGAAGATCAACGCGGTCAAAAACCAGGGCGCCAAGAAGTAAGTCGCCAGCCAACTGGTGAACACGTACCACGTCCGGCGGAGCGAGTGGGTTGATGCCCGCAGATTCCCGCCGGACGTTTTGTTTTTGTCGTGTCACTTTTGAACCGTCGAAACGCCTACACGGAAGAGCCGAAAAAAGGTATAATGTCTGCGTTTGGAGAATGAACTCCAGACGGCAAGAAGGAGAACGAACATGTTGTCTGAATTTGTGAAGACGGCCGATTTCAAATCGGAAAAGCACGTGCCGGTGATTGACTGCGCGGAAACGGTGAAAGCGGGCGAGCCGTTCACGGTGACAGTGTCCGTGGGCAAGGAAATCCCCCACCCGAACACGCCGGTCCACCACATCGACTGGATTGCGCTCCATTTCGTGCCCGCAGGGTCGAAGCTTTCGACGGAAGTAGGTCGCTGTACGTTCTCTGCGCATCAGACGGATCCGGCGACGCCGTTCCAGATCCAGTCCGCGCCCACCGTCACGTTGACGGTGGCGGTCAACAAGCCTGGCACGTTCTACGCCACCTCCTACTGCAACCTCCATGGGTTGTGGGCATCTGAAAAATCCATTACGGTGGCGTAGTCCGCATCGGGCGTGTTGCTATTCGTCCGTTGGAAGGTGGCAACGTAGGGGCGGAATTGCGCGTGTGACGGCCAGCATGAGCGTCCGGGCGGACGGTTGGGTGTAACGCGTGTGCATTCCGCCGCCCGCGTGTCCCGTGATGGCGTCTGTGACATGGGGCGGAATCCCCGCTTCGTCCATCAGGGAGATGAACGTGGCGCGAAGTGAGTGGAAGCTGGCGCGGGCTGGGCTTTTACTGAAAATGCCCGCTGTGCGGAATGCCGCCGTGATGTATTTAGTTGGGCGGTGTCGCGCCGCGTCGGAAAACAGGTAGCCGCCCGCCGTGGGGTGCTGTCGTCGGCGCTGGACGATTGCTTGCGCTTCGTGTACAAGCGGGATGAGAAGCCGCCGCTTCTTGCTGTTTCGGACTTTGTTGGGCTGGAGATGGAGAAAATCGCCTGTGGGTGCAATTTCGTCCAGTTCAAGTTCCGCGACGTCGGACAGGCGTAGACCCGTGTAATAGCCCACGACCACCATGTCCGCGAAATCGGCGGCGGAGGTTTGCGTCGCCTTCCCCCTGTCGGGTACAAGCAGGGCGGCGTGAACGCGGCGGACTTCTTCGGTCGATAGTCGCCGGTAGAATTCGTGTGTCTTGCCGTTCGTACAGGTTTCACTGTAGACGCGGACTTCTTCGTGCCAGATGTCCGCGTCAAGGCCGAGCGTGTTCCAGATCCGGCGGTAAAAACGGATCATGCGGTGGGCGGACAGATATTTTCGGCGCAAGGCATCCGCGATGAGACGGGCATCGAGTGTTGTCAGGTTTTCAGGTGCACGTGCCTGGGCGGTGTCTTTGAGAACGTCGAGCCAGTGGCGGTAGGTGGTGCGGCTGGTGGGCGGGATGGGGGTGCGGACGGCGTGTGTGAAATCCGTCCAGAACGTCTGCCAGCCGAACGCGGAACGTCGTTCGCGGCGTTGAAGCTGGAGGCGTGCGCCGTCGCCGAGTTTGACGAGGTGTTTTAGCCACGCCGTGGTCGTGCCGTCGCTGGGCGGATTGAACTGCCGGGCGCGTTGCCGAGCCAGTCCGTGGTCGTCCGTTTTTAGCGAAATCCATTTTTGTTTGCCGTGAATGCGCGAAACATAGTAGAAAGCGCGTCCTTTTTGCTGAATTGATCCGTAGGTCATTTTCATGGTCGTCGTCCTGTTCTGGCGGCATCGCGTCATGCGCGGTGCGCGGACGCGCATACTACCATAGTCGCGTCAGTTTTTTTTTGTCACTGCGCCGTATCGGACGCATACCATGCCATATGGCTCTCAACATCAAACTTGTTCTGGTAGGCGTGGTTGTCGCCGGCGCGATCGCCGGCGGGGTCTATTTTTCATTTTCGGGCGGAGACATCCCGCGCGGGGACGCGACGGACAACGCGGGACGCGGGGTGGAGAAGGGACGGCGTCCAGAGGCGCGAACGGTTCGCCGGACGGCGAAAAAGGGCATTCGCGACGCGAAGCGGATCAATGCGTCCGAAAAAGCAGTACGTGTCGCGGAGCAGAGGAAGGAAAAGCCCACGTTCTCGCTGGACGAGGAAGAGGAGGCCGCCCTCAATGCGGAACAGCGCGCGCTCATTCAGGCGATTCGCAAGGCGTTGGAGGATGACGACAAGAAGACGGTTCTGGCACTCGTTCGGAAACTGCAGAGCGCGAACGAGTGGCCAGACGGGATTCCGTTGCCGATTCGTCGGGCGGCGTTGGAGGCGGCGGCGTGGTTCGGCATGGCCGCCCTGCCCGAAATCGCGGGTTTTCTGGGCGATGGGAACGAAGAGGTGCTGGCGGATGCCATCGAGGCCTATGAGAGCACGATTTTCGAGGCGAACGGTGACCGCGAACTGGCGACGATCGTGTTGGCCGCTGCGCAGGCGATCAACGATTCGGAGGCGATGGATTCCATTTTGATGAATCTGAGCGATATGCGCCCGTCGGTTGCCGTGGAGACGATCAAGCAGATTTGGGCGACGGGGACGGCTGGTGCGAAAGCGGCGTTGGCTGAGGCGGTCGAGTTTCTGACAGGTGAAGAGGGTATTACAACGCCGGAACAGTTGGACGCTTGGTATAACGATCCGTCGGGCGACAACCGCGACGACGAGGACGCCGAAGAATTTTACGGTCCGTCGAAGGATTGACGTACTTGTTGTGGCGGGTTTCCCGCGCGGGGGACTTTTGTGGTAGAATACATCCATCCATGAAAGGAGACTGCGTTGTATGAAGATTGCTAGATTGAGTTTGATGGGCCTCGTGTGTGCGACGGCTCTGTTGGGTACGTCTGAAGCGTTTGCGAATCCGCCGCCGCCGCCGCCGCCGCCGGGTGTCGCGTTGCCGCCGGGTTACAACTGGTGTCCGCGTTGCGGCGGGCATGGCCGCGTGGCGAGTGGCTTTCTGGGCTGGAAGTCGAAGAAATGCCCTGACTGTCGTGGCACGGGCATGATGGCGCCGCCGATGGCCATGCCGCCGCCGCCGCGTCCGCACGCCGGCGGTGCGCCGCATCCGGGCGGTCCGCGTCCGAGTGCGCATCGTCCGCCGCTGCCGCCGGGACGGCGTCCCGAGGCGAAACCGCGTCCGCCGCAGGGTGGTGGTCATCCGGGGGTGCAGAATCGTCCGCCGCAAGGTGGCCCGCGTCCAGATGCGCAAGGCCGTCCGCCGCAGGGTGGGCCGCGTCCGGGGGTGCAAAATCGTCCGCCGCAGAAGGGCGGTCGTCCGGATGCGCCGAAGAGACCGGGGGCGCGTCCGAACGACGGTCAGCCGGGTGGGCGGCCGCGTCCTCGGTAAGCGGAGTCGCCCACGTTGCCACGGCCTCGTGTTTATTTGACGGAGTTGTCCTGCGCGTGTGCGCTGGGCCGCTCGAATGCGGACATCCTCGCGAACGCCTCGAAAGGGTCGTGCGCGGGGATGATTCCGTATGCGGACGACATTCCAAATCGTACGGTCTTGTTCGGCGCGGTGCCGGGCGACTTGCCGACGATTGACGATCCCGAATTTGATTTCCGGACGAATCGTCTGCTGCTCCAGGCCGTGCAGGGATTCGGTTCGGCGTTGCCGGCCTTTCTCGCGCGGCATTCCGCCGCGCGTGTGGCCGTTGTCTTAGGTGCGTCGACGACGGGTATGGACGAGGCGCAGACCGCCGTGAATGCGTGGCTGGCAACGGGTGACCGTCCGTCCGCGTTTCGTTTTTCGCAGATCGAACTGGGAACGCCGGCGGAATTCCTGAAACGCCAATTGGGGCTGGCGGGGCCGGCCTACACGATTTCAACGGCCTGCAGTTCGAGCACCAAGGCGTTTGGCGCGGCGCGGCGTTTGATTGCGGCGGGCGTTGTGGACGCGGCCGTGGTTGGCGGCGTGGATGCTCGTTGCCGTTTTGCGCTGAACGGGTTTCATGCGCTTGGCGCCCTGTCGCAGGGATTGAGCCGGCCGTTCGCCGATGACCGGGACGGCATCAATCTCGGCGAGGGCGTGGCGCTTTTCCTCATGGAGAAAACGCCCATGGCGTCTGCGGGGCGGCGGTGTTCCGTCGTGTGTGCGGGGTGCGGCGAATCGAGCGACGCCTATCATGCGACGGCACCCGATCCCGCCGGTGCGGGCGCGGAAGCCGCGATGCGCATGGCGTTGGCCGAGGCGGGGTTGGCGGTGGACGACGTTGCGTATGTGAATTGCCATGGGACGGGGACGCCCGCGAACGACGCGATGGAACGTGCCGTGATCGCCCGCGTTTTCCGTTCACCCGTTTTCCGCGATCCCGTGGCGGCGGCCGGGGCGCCGTGGCCGGCGGGCCGACCCGTTGTGGAATCGACGAAGGCGATGACCGGGCATTGCCTGGGCGCGGCGGGCGCGGTGGAGGCGGCGATTGGCTGGCTTTATTTGACGGCGGGGCGCGTGACGGGGCCCGTGCTGTCTAACTCGTTTGCGTTCGGTGGATCGAACGCCTGTGTGGCGCTCGTACCAGAGGAGGTGCGGGTGTGACGGCGGTCGGGACGCTGGAAGATTTGCTGCCGCATCGTCCGCCGATGACGCTGATCGACGACATCGTGTCGTTCGATGTCGCGTCGCGTAGTCTGACGGCGCGTGTCACGATCGGACGGGATCAGCTGTTTTTCGACACGGACGGTGTGCCGAACTGGGTGGCGATCGAGTACATGGCCCAGACGGCCGCCGCGTTGGCGGGCAGTTGGGATCGGATTGAATCGCCCGATCGTCCGGCGCGGCCCGGGCTGTTGCTGGGAACGCGGAAACTTGATTTGAGATTGGAGAAGTTCGAAGACGGGCGGACGTATCTCATTACGGCCGTTAGTGCATTCAACGATGCCGATGCGGCGTCGTTCGAGTGTACGATCCGGACGGAGGATGGGACAGTCGTGGCCACGGCCGTGCTCAACGCCTACCGTCCGCCGAATTTTGAACAGTTCTTGAAGGAGCAGGCGGAGACATGAAACGGGTTTTGGTGACAGGCTCGTCGCGGGGCATTGGAAAGGCCGTGGCCCTGCGTCTGGCGCAGGACGGATTTGCCGTGGTGACCCATGCGGTGCGCAATCTTGACGCGGCGCGGGATGTGGCGGCGGCGTGTGCGGCGGCATCGGGCCAGCCCGTGCAGACGCCGCTGGCGTTCGACGTGGCGGATCGCGCGGCCGTGGCGGCGGCGCTGGCGGCGGACATGGCTGCGCACGGGCCGTATTTCGGCGTCGTCGCGAACGCGGGCGTGACGGCGGACGCGCCGTTTCCGATTCTGGAAGGGGACGCCTGGGACAAGGTGATCGACACGGATCTGACGGGGTTGTACAATCTCTTCAAGCCCGTTGTGATGCCCATGGTGTCTAACCGCATTCGTGGGCGTCTCGTGGCGTTGTCGAGCGTGAGCGGCCTCGTGGGCAATCGCGGGCAGGTCAACTACTCTGCCGCCAAGGCCGGCGTCATTGGCGCGGTGAAAGCGCTGGCCGTGGAACTCGCCAAGCGCGGCATCACGGTCAACGCCGTGGCGCCGGGCGTGATCGAGACGGAACTGGTGGACACGATCGAGTTCAAGGACGAGGTAAAGAAGGCCATTCCCATGCGCCGTTTCGGTACGCCGGCGGAAGTCGCGGGCGTGGTGGCCTTTCTTTTCCGTGACGAAGCCGCCTACGTGACGCGGCAGGTGATTTCGGTGAACGGAGGGCTGTTCTGATGGCGCGGCGTGTGGTTGTGACGGGCATGGGCGTTGTCTCTCCGCTGGGAAACGACGTGGAGACGGCGTTTGCGCGGCTCAAGACGTTCGAGAACTGCGTCCAGACGCTGCCGGAACTGGCCGAATACCGAGGGCTCAATACGCGCCTGGGCTGTCGGACGGCGTTCGAGAAGCCGGCGCACTGGACCCGCAAGACGACGCGGACGATGGGCGTGGTGTCGATGTACGCGCTCGCGGCGACGGAACAGGCCGTGGCCCAGGCGGGGCTGGATGATGCGACGTTGCAGAACGGCCGCACGGGCGTGGCCTATGGTTCGTGTTCCGGGTCGATTCCGCCGCTGCTCGATTTCTATTCGATGTTGGAGACGAAAGAGGTGGCGGGCATCACGAGCGGCACGTACATCAAGTTGATGCCGCAGACGACGGCTTGCAACCTGTCCGTCCATTTCAAGACGCACGGCCGCCTCGTGCCGACGGGCACGGCCTGCACGAGCGGGTCGCTCGCGCTCGGCAACGCGGCCGAACTCATCCGTTGGGGCGTTCAGGACGTGATGATCGCCGGCGGCGGCGAGGAGTTCAGTCCGACGCAAGTCGCGGTGTTCGATACGCTCTACGCGACGTCCCTCAAAAACGACGCGCCGCGTACGACGCCCGCCCCCTACGATGCCGACCGGGACGGTCTGGTGGTCGGCGACGGCGCGGCGACGTTCATTCTTGAAGCGTATGAACACGCCCGTGCGCGGGGTGCGAAAATCTTGGCCGAACTCGTCGGCTTCGCCGAAACGACGGATGGTACGCACGTCACGAACCCGAATGCCGAAACGATGGCGTTCGCGCTGAAAGCCGCGCTGGCGGATGCGGGGTTGGACGGCGCGGCCATCGGCTACGTGAACGGACACGGCACCGCCACGAAGGCGGGCGACGCGGCGGAAACGGCGGCAACGCGGGCGGTCTTCGGTCGCGCCGTGCCGATTTCCTCCGTAAAAGGCTACACCGGCCACACGCTTGGTGCGTGTGGGGCGCTTGAAGCCGCGTTGACCGTCAAATCGCTGGCGACGGGCTGGTATCCGCCCACGCTCAACTTGAAGCAGCCCGCGTCCGACTGCGCTGAACTGGACTACCTCGTCGGCGAGGGCCGTCAGATCGATGCCGAGTACGCGATGACGAACAACTTTGCGTTCGGCGGCGTGAACACGAGCCTGGTCTTCCGTCGTGCCGCCGATTGATTCACTTGCCCGTGTGCGGATTCTGTTCGCGGGCAGTTTTCGAGCCGGTTCACACGTATCGTGTAAGGTTGTACAGAAAATGTAGGTGTTGGACGCGGCGGTTTGGTGTGCGTCGCCGGTTTTGTACATTTTGTGAAACGACGTTCAGACGATTCGGCCGATTTGTGCTATACTGTCCGAACCATGGACGAAAGACTATCTGCCGAGATACCTGTTTTACAGGAAATTAGTTCTGCGCTCGTGCGGGAGCGCAACGTACGCGCATTGTTGCAGAAAGTGCTGGGCATTCTGGAACGGCGGATGGGGATGTTGCGCGGGACGTTCACGTTGTTGGAAGGGGATGAGCTTGTCATCGAGGCATCGAGCGGGCTTGACGAGGAAGAACGTGCGTTGGGGCGCTATCGTCTGGGCGAGGGCGTGACGGGGCGTGTCGGGCAGACGGGGCGCAGCGAGGTCGTGCCGGACATCCACAAGGATCGGCGTTTTCTCAATCGGACGGGCGCACGGACGGATGCGCGGCCGATTGCGTTCATCTGTGTGCCGTTGATTCATCTGGGGCAGGTGATCGGCACGTTGTCGATCGACCGTTTGAACGAGCCAGGTTCGGTGCAGGCCGACGAACTGGAAAACGACACGGCGTTGTTGGAGATTATCGCGAACATCACGGGCGACGCGGCGGCGGTCTGCCGTGAGGAACGGAGCGAGCACGACAAACTCATCGAGGAGAACCGCCGTCTGCGCAACATGTTGCAGAACAATCCCGGCGACTTGATCGGGAACTGCCGCGAAATGCGGGCCGTGTACGAGCAGATCCGCCAGGTGGCGCCGAGCGAGGCGACCGTCCTCGTGCGGGGCGCAAGCGGCACGGGCAAGGAATTGGTGGCACGGGCGATTCAAGGGTTGTCGCCGCGCAAGGACAAGCCGTTTGTCACGCTCAACTGTGCCGCGCTGCCGGAGGCGCTTGTCGAATCCGAGCTTTTTGGACACGAACGCGGTGCGTTCACGGGCGCCCACGAGCGTCGCATCGGCCGCGCCGAGGCGGCGGACGGCGGCACGCTCTTCCTTGACGAAATTGGCGATTTGACGATTCCGATTCAGGTCAAGTTGCTCCGTTTCCTCCAAGAACGTACGTTCTCGCGCATTGGGTCGAACGAGGAGCGGAAATCCAACGTGCGCTTCATCGCCGCGACGAGCCGGAATCTCGAAGAGTTGATGGCGAAGAAGCTCTTCCGCGAAGACCTCTACTACCGGCTCTCCGTCTTTCCGATTTCAATGCCCGATCTTTCGCAGCGGACGGGCGACATCGTATTGCTGGCCGAACATTTCCTCGCCAAGATGAACGCCAAGTACGGCAAGGACGTCACGCGCATTTCGCCGCCCGCCGTCAGTATGCTTCAGGCCTACTCCTGGCCCGGTAACGTGCGTGAGCTTGAGAATTGCATCGAACGCGCCGTGTTGACGGCGACGGACGACTGCATCCATGGCTACAATCTGCCGCCGTCCCTGCAAATGCCCGAATATCAGGAAGACCCGTTCCGGCCGGACGTGACGATGACGCTGGACGAGCAGTTGGCGGCCGTCGAGAAGCGGATTCTGGAAGATGCGCTCAAGCGCCACAAGGGCAACCGCAGTGCGGCCGGGCGCGAACTCGGCGTTTCGCCGCGCATGATGAACTACCGGCTCAACAAGGCGGGCATCCACTGATGGCCGTTTCGCTCGACTACGAACGAAAGCTTGGCGGCGTCGTACTGGGCGTCGACGAAGCCGGACGCGGCCCGTTGGCGGGTGCGGTCTTCGCGGCCGCCGTGTCCGTGCCGTTGGAGTTGGCGGACGCCCTGCTCGCGGGCGCGTGGAAGGGCGTGGACGATTCGAAGAAACTGACGCCGCGTCGCCGCGCCGCGCTTGCGGAGGCGATTCGTACGACGCCGGGTTGCACGTGGGCCGTGGCAACGGCCTCGCCGGCGGAGATCGACCGCCTCAACATCCTCCGCGCTACACATCTTGCCATGCGCCGGGCGGCCGGGGAGGTTTTGCAGAAACTGGGTGGCGCGGTGGACGCGCAGATCCTCGTGGACGGTCTGCCCGTGCCAGATTTGCCGTGTCCGTCGACGAACCTCGTGAAAGGCGATTCAAAATCCCTGCTGATTGCCGCCGCGTCGATTCTCGCCAAGACGGCGCGGGACGCGGACTGTCTGCGTCTCGACGTGCTCTATCCCGGCTACGGGTTCGCCCAGCACAAGGGCTATCCGACGGCCGCACACGTGGCGGCGTTGAATCGGCTCGGCCCTTGTCCCGAACATCGCCGTTCCTTCGGCCCCGTCGCCCAGATGACTCTGTTTTGACGGGTGTCCCTTGACTCCATGTGTCTTCACAAGAAAGGAGAACGTCCAAAAGTATTTTACGCTTTCCATGACGGCGCGGATATGCGATAATTGAATTTCATTCAGTCAACGAATGTCGATATCATGGTGAACGAAAGGAGCATGACACAAATGAGACAGAGACTTGGTTGGACGTGCATGGCCCTGGCGCTGGCGGCGTTGCCGGCGGTGGCGGCCTACCAGCAGGCGCCCGTGGCGCTGAAGACGGAATGGGGCGAGAAGGTGACGCCGGAGAACGCCTGGCGCGAGTATCCGCGTCCGCAGATGGTGCGCGCGAACTGGACGAACCTCAACGGCCTGTGGCAGTACGCCGTGACGACGGACGCGCCGGGCGTGCCGAAGGCGTGGAACGGCGAGATCCTCGTGCCGTTCGCGATCGAGAGTTCTCTGTCGGGCGTGGGCCGCCTGCTCCAGCCGCGCGAGACGCTCTGGTACCGCCGCTCGTTCGACGCGGACGTCCAGAAGGGGACGCGCCTCCTCCTCCACTTCGAGCAGGCCGACTTCCGCACGCAGGTGTTCGTGAACGGCGTCGAGGCGGGCGTGCCGCACGAGGGCGGGCAGATGCCGTTCTCGTTCGACGTCACGGATCTCGTCAGGCCGGGCGCGAACGACCTCGTCGTCTCGATCTGGGACCCGACCTTCTGGATCGGCTCTCACGGCAAGCAGGCGTTCAAGCCCGAGGGCTGCATGTACACCCGCTCCTCCGGCATCACGGGGACGGTGTGGCTCGAAGCCGTGCCCGAGACGCACCTGACCGACTACCGCGTGACGACGGACATCGACGCGGGCACGGTCTCCGTCACGCTTGAGGGCACGGGCAACCTGGTCGAGGCCGAGGGCAAGGTGAAGGTGCTGCGCGGCGGCAAGGTGATCGCCAAGGGCGAGGTCAAGACGTGGGGCAAGCCCGTCACGATCGCGCTGCCCAGGCCGGTCGCCCTCTGGAGCCCGGAGACGCCGAACCTCTACGACCTCGAGATCACGCTGGAGGACGACGAGGCGGACGTCACGGATCGCGTGACGGGCTACTTCGGCATGCGCAAGTTCGACATGCGCAAGGACCCGCAGGGCGTCCTGCGCTTCTACTTCAACAACAAGATGCGCTTCATCACCGGCACGCTCGACCAGGGCTGGTGGCCGGACGGCCTGCTGACGCCGCCTTCCGAGGAGGCGATGGCCTACGACATCAAGGCCCTCAAGGCGATGGGCTTCGACATGATGCGCAAGCACATCAAGGTCGAGCCGCGCCGCTACTACTACCTCTGCGACAAGCTCGGCATCATCGTGCTGCAGGACATGCCGTCCGGCTGGGGCGACACGTGCCAGCGCTATGGCTTCTACCGCCGCGAGCTGAAGGAGATGATCGACCACCTCTACAACGTGCCGTCCATCGTCATGTGGATTCCCTACAACGAGGGCTGGGGGCAGCCGGGCGAGTTCCTGACGCACGCGACGCTCATGTGGACGCAGCGCTACGACCCCACGCGCCTCGTGGACGGCCCGTCGGGCGCGCATGACTACGAGGGCGGCGAACTGTGGTTCAAGCCGCACCGCACGACGGCCCACAAGGCGCTGGGCGAGGAGGAGGCGTCGCACGCGGTCGACAAGCACGACTACAGCGCCCGTCCGCGCATGTTCCCCGTCAACGACCGTCGCGCGAGCTTCCTCGGCGAGTTCGGCGGCATCGGCTGCCGCGTGTCCGACCATCTCTGGCAGACGAACGCCTGGGGCTACGGCAACACCGGCAATGACGTTGACCGCAAGCAGGTGCAGCAGAAGTACGTCGATCTCATGGCGCATGTCGCCGTCCTGGCGCGTCGCGGCCTCGCGGGCAGCGTCTACACGCAGACGACGGACGTCGAGGGCGAGATCAACGGTCTGATGACGTACGACCGCAAGGTGATGAAGTTCGATCCCGCCGCACTGGCCGCTGTGCATGACGTCGTGCGCGCCGCGGCCGAACAGGGCATGAAGCCGTGCGTCGAAAAGACCGTCTTCCCGCGCCTTGATCCGTCGCCGACGGCCTGGGCGTACACGTTCGACGCGCCGGCGGCCGACTGGACGTCCCCCGCGTTCAACGATGCGGCGTGGAAGCGCTCGGCCGGCGGCTTCGGCGGTTCGAGCATCGAGAAGAGCCATCCCCATGCGAAGATCGCCACGCCGTGGTCGACGAAAACGCTGTGGCTGCGTCGCCACTTCCAGTTCGGCGAAGTGCCTGAAAAGCTCATCACGGCTACGATTGACATGTTCCACGATGAGGATGCGGAGATCTACCTCAACGGGCAGTTGATTCTCACCGCCAAGGGCTATACGATCGACTGGAACGCCTTTTCGATTGCGCCAAAGGCGTTCGCCGCCGCCGTGCGGTCGGGCGACAACGTGCTGGCCGTCAAAGTCGTGCAGACGATTGGCGGACAGTATTTCGACGCCGGCCTCTCGCTGGAAATCGAGAAGTAAGTCGTAGGAAGGGTTATTGCCGCTCTTCCTGTTTTCAAGTGCGCCGCCCCCCTCGTGGGGGCGGCGCACTTGAATTTTGAATAGGGAGTAAGTGTCTTTCCTCCGTGGTGTCGAACTTGCATTCGCGCGGGGATTTTGAGAGAATATCGGGGTTGGCTGCGTCTTACGGGCGTGGTTTGCCGAGTGGGGTTTGGAACGACCTCGGTGTTTGTAGAATGGAGAACGTGTTTATGAGGAAACTGATGCTTGGGTGCGTCGCCGTGGCGGCGTCGGCCTGTCTTGCCGGGGACTATCCGTTCCGTCCGGCCGAGTTGACGAACGTTTCGGTCACGGCCGGCTTCTGGCTGCCGCGTTTCGAGACGAATCGGATCGTCACGGTATGGACGGACTTCCAGAAGTGCGAACTTGCGCGCATTCCGAACTTCACGAACGCGGCCGTTCACGCCTGGGGAACGTTCAGGGGCATTCCGTTCGACGATTCGGACGTCTACAAGGTCATCGAGGGCGCCGCCTACACGCTTGCCACGCATCCGGACCCGAAGCTCGAAAAGTATCTGGACGACCTGATTGCCTGGATTGCGCGGGCGCAGGAGCCGGACGGCTACCTCTACACGGCGCGGACGCTCGGCTTCACCTACGGCAAGGATGAGAAGGGGCGGGAGAAGTTCGGCATGATGGGGCCGACGCGCTGGAGCGCCTGCGGCGGCAGCCACGAACTCTACAACGTCGGCCACATGTACGAAGCCGCCGTCGCCTACTACGAGGCGACGGGCAAGCGGTCGCTTCTCGACGTCGCCATCAAGAGCGCCGACCTTGTCGACCGCACGATCGGTTACGGGCCGACGCAGCTCAAGATCGTTCCCGGCCACGAGGAAATCGAAATCGGCCTCTGCAAACTCTACCGCGTGACGGGCGAGGAACGCTACCTCAATCTCGCCAAGCGCCTGATCGACATGCGCGGACGCTCCGACTTGCGGCCGATCTGGGGCGTCGACGTGCAGGATCACGCGCCTGTTCTCCAGCAGGACGAGGCGTTGGGCCACGCCGTCCGCGCGGGCTACCTCTACGCGGGCATGGCGGACGTTTCCGCGCTCACGGGCGATGCCTCCTACACGGCGGCCATCGACCGCCTGTGGGAAAACGTCGTCGGCAAGAAGCTCCACCTCAATGGCGGCATCGGTGCGCACCGCCACGTCAAATACCGCAATCCGGCCTACGGACACGCGAACGAGGCGTTCGGCGAGAACTACGACCTCCCGAACGAGAACGCCTACTTGGAGACGTGCGCCGCGATCGCGAACGCGCTCTGGAACCAGCGGATGTTCTTGCGCGACGGTGACGCGAAGTACGTGGACGTGCTGGAGCGTATCATCTACAACGGCTTCCTTTCCGGCATTTCGCTCACGGGCGACGAGTTCTTCTATCCGAATCCGCTTGCCTCGCAGGGCGGCTACAAGCGCTCGAAATGGTTCGGCTGCTCCTGCTGCCCGGTCAACATCGTCCGCTTCATCCCGCAGATCGCGCAGTTCGCGTATGCGACGCGGGGCGATGCGGCCTACGTGAACCTGTTCGTGGCGAGCGACGCGAAACTCGCCGTCGCGGGCGGCGACGTCCGTCTGGAACAGCGCACGGACTATCCGTGGAAGGGCGTTTCGCGCATTGGCGTGACGCCGGCGAAGGACGGGCAGACGTTCACGCTGAACGTCCGCGTCCCCGGCTGGGCCGTCGGCCGCCCCGTGCCGAGCGACCTCTACACGCAGGTCGAGCCAGGTTCGCTGGCCGATGTCCAGGTGAAGGTGAACGGCGCGGCTGTGGCGGTCAAACCCGTCAAGGGCTATTGCGTCCTGACGCGCGCGTGGAAGGCGGGCGACGTGGTGGAAATCGCGATGAACATGCCCGTGCGCCGCATCCGCGCACACGCGGCCGTCGAGGTGGACAAGGATCGTCTGGCCGTCGAACGCGGACCGATCGTCTATTGCGCCGAGGGCGTGGACAACGGCGGCACGGTGCTGGACAAGGTGGTGGCGGCGGACGCGGTGTTTGCGGACGCGACGTGCGACGTGCTGGGGTCGGTCTTCCCCGCGCTGATGGTTCCCGCGCAGATTGTGCGCAAGGGGCTGAAGCGCGTCTCGTGCGAGCCGACGACGCTCAAGTTGATTCCCTATTTCGCGTGGTGCCATCGTGGTGCGGGCGAGATGCAGACGTGGTTCCCCGTGCGGGCGGATGTCCTGTCCGTTCAGTCCCGCTTCGCGGCGACGGCTTCGCACTGCTTCGACCACGATACGGTTCGCGCGATGTGCGACGGACGTCTGCCCAAGTCTTCCGCCGACGAGACGATTCCGCGCATGACGTTCTGGCCGAAGAAGGGCACGGAGGAATGGGTGCAGTACGACCTGCCCGTGGCGGAGGCCGTGTCGGGCGTGGACGTCTACTGGTTCGACGACGCCCCGAAGGGCGGCTGCCGTCTGCCGGAGTCGTGGAAAGTTCAGGTTCGTCCGGCGGCGAACGCGCCGTGGCAGGACGTGGCGGCCGGCCCTGCGGCCGTGAAGGATCGCTTCAACGCGGTTGACTTCACGCCGACGAAGGCGCAGGCGGTTCGGCTGCTCGTCAAGAACCGCGCCGGCTTTTCCGGCGGCGTGCTGGAGTGGCGTCTGCGCTAGACGCCTGAACTAATGGAGAAATGCCGTGTTCTTCAACGTGAAGGGCATCCTCTGGACGCTGGGGGCGATTGTGGCGGTGATGGCGTTGTGCGCAATCGACCTCAGCTGTTCTGGTTCTGTCGCGGACGCGCCCGTGCAGACGACGATTGGGCGCATTCGGGGCGAGATTTCCGCCGGTCGCCGCGAAATTTCGCGCAATCGCGCCGACTCGCTCAACGTCCAGATTCGGGATCTTCGCGTGATGGCGCGGCGGATGGTGAGGGAGGGACGCCATGCCGAGGCGCGGCGCGTCTTCGCGGCCATTTCCGAACTTGAAAAACAGTCCGAGGCCGTCCGCGCGAAGTCCGAGAGTCCTCCTGCTCCATGACAACGAGGGCGGTCGTGTGTGTGTACGCCGAGGGATTTATTTTTCTCAGTGGCTATTGGTTCCGGTGTGATTTCGGGATCGTTTATTCCGGATTTTCTGGGTAAGGGTGTTCACGGGTGCATGGATTTTAACCGTCAAATGTGGTATACTGCCCCCTGTTTTTCATGAATCACAATGGAGATCGCGATGTTCAAGCCCGTTTCGAATAAAGCCCAGTTCCCTCAAATGGAGGAGGACGTCCTCAAATATTGGGCTGAAGGCGGTATTTTCAAGAAGTCACTTGCCCGAAACGAAGGCCATGAACGCTACCGCTTCTACGACGGGCCGCCCTTCGCCACGGGGCTTCCCCACTACGGCCACCTCCTCGCCGGCACGATCAAGGACATCGTGCCGCGTTACCAGACGATGCGCGGCAAGTACGTGGAGCGCCGCTTTGGCTGGGACACGCACGGTCTTCCGATCGAGGCCCTGGCGCAGGACGCGCTCGGCGTCGCGGGCGTTCCCGAAATCAAGAAACTCGGCGTCGACGCATTCAACGAGCAGTGTCGTTCGATGGTGCTCAAGTACGTGGGCGAATGGCGCAAGACCGTCACGCGCATGGGCCGCTGGGTCGATTTCGACAACGACTACAAGACCATGAACCCCGAATTCATGGAGACGATCTGGTGGGTCTTCAAGCAGCTCTGGGACCAGGGGCGCGTCTACAAGAGCCACCGCATCATGCCCTATTCGTGGAAGCTTTCGACCCCGCTCTCCAACTTCGAGGCCGGCTCGAACTACAAGGACGTCCAGGCGCAGACCGTCACCGTCCGTACGAAAGCCCTTTCCGCCGAGAGCGCGGCGCTGAAGAAACTGCTCGCGGACGAGCCGACGGTCTACCTCCTCATCTGGACGACGACGCCGTGGACGCTCCCCGAAAACCTGATGATGTGCGCCGGCGCCGCCATCGACTACGTGGCCGTGCGCGATCTGACGGATCCCTCCCGCCCGGTCTACGTTCTCGCCGAAAAACGCCTCGCGCATGTCTTCAAGAAACCCGATCAGTACGAAGTCGTCCTCTCCTGCAAGGGGACGGAACTGAAGGGCATGGCCTACGAGCCGATCTTCCCGTATTATGCGGACAAGGCGGCCGACGGCGCGTTCCACGTGCTAAACGACGACTACGTGACGACCGACGACGGCGTCGGCATCGTCCACATCGCCCCCGCCTACGGCGAAGACGACTTCCGCGTCTGCCAGGAGGCGGGTTTGAAGGCGTTCGTCGATCCGCTCGACACGAGCTGCAACTTCACGGACGAGATTCCCGAATACGCGGGCCGGTTCTGCATGGACTGCGACAAGGACATCATCAAGCGCCTCAAGGCCGAGGGCAAACTCGTCCACCAGGCCACGATGGTCCACGCCTATCCGTTCTGCGACCGGACGGACACGCCGCTCGTCTACCGCGCGATCGACGCCTGGTACGTCCGCGTCGAAGACCTCCACGACAAGCTGGCCGCCAACAACGCCAAGGTCCACTGGACGCCCGACTACGTGGGCGAGAAGCGTTTCGGCAACTGGCTCAAGGACGCGCGCGACTGGAACATCTCGCGCAACCGCTTCTGGGGCAGCTGCATCCCCGTGTGGATCAACGACGACGATCCGACGGACATGATCTGCGTCGGATCCGTCGCGGAACTCGAAGCCCTCTCCGGCGAGAAGGTGAGCGACCTCCACAAGCATTTCGTGGACAAGATCGTCATTCAGAAGGACGGCAAGACGTACCACCGCACGCCCGAAGTGCTCGACTGCTGGTTCGAGTCCGGCTCCATGCCCTACGCCCAGCAGCACTACATGGGCGGCGCGGACGGACGTCCCGACTTGCAGAGTTTTGCGGACTACTTCCCCGCCGACTTCATCGCGGAAGGGCTTGACCAGACGCGCGGCTGGTTCTACACGCTCATGCTCCTCGGCACGATGCTCTTCGGCGAGTCGCCCTACAAGAACGTTGTCGTCAACGGCCTCGTTCTTGCGGAGGACGGCAAGAAAATGTCCAAGCGCCTGAAGAACTATCCCGACCCCAACCTGATGCTGAACACGTACGGCGCCGACGCGATCCGTCTCTACATGATCTACTCGCCCGTCGTCCGTGCCGAGAACCTCAAGTTCTCCGAAAACGGCGTCAAGCAGATTCTCCGCGACCTCCTCATTCCGTGGTGGAACGCCTACTCGTTCTTCGTCACCTACGCGAACGTGGACGGCTTCGCCGACGCAGAAGTCGTCACGCCCGCGAGCGACAATGTGCTCGACCGCTGGATCGTGTCGTCGCTCGAAACGCTCGTCGCCGACGTCACGGAGGCGATGGACAACTACGACCTTCAGCGTTCCGTGCGGCCGTTCGTGGCGTTCATCGAGGATCTCACGAACTGGTACATCCGCCGCAGCCGCCGCCGCTTCTGGAAGAGCCAGAACGATGGCGACAAGCTCCACGCCTACCGGACGCTGCGCTACGTGCTCGTGCAGCTCTGCAAGGTGGCCGCGCCGTTCACGCCGTTCATCTCCGAGGCGATCTACCGCAACCTGCGCGGCGCGTCCGACCCCGAGTCCGTCCATTTGTGCGATTTCCCGACGGCCCGCGCCGGTGCGCGCGACCGCCGCCTCGAAGAGGAGATGGCCGCCGTCCAGGCGATCGTCAAGCTCGGCCGCCAGCTGCGCGTGGACAACGATCTCAAGGTCCGCCAGCCGCTTGCGAAGATTTTCATCGCGGGCGTCCGGACGGATCTCGACGACCTCGTGCGCGACGAGCTGAACATCAAGGCGGTCGAATACGTGGCCGACGAAACGCAGCTCTGCGATGTCTCGTACAAGGCGAACTTCAAGACGCTTGGCAAGAAGTGCGGGCCGAAGATGAAGGCCGTCGCGGCCGCGATCGCCGCCTTGACATCCTTCGACGGCGCGGCGACGGTCGAGGGCGTCGAGTTGACGGCGGACGACGTGCTCGTCACGCGCCGCCCGAAAGCCGGCATGGTCGTTGCGTCCGAAGGCGCGCTCGTGGTGGGGCTTGAAACCGCCCTCACGCCCGCGCTCGTGCAGGAAGGGCTGGCCCGCGAATTCGTGAGTCACGTCCAGGCCATGCGCAAGGAGGCCGACTTCGAGGTCACGCAGCGCATTGCCGTGACGGTTGAGGCCGACGGCGAGATGACGGCCGCGCTGGAGGCGTTCGCCGACTACGTGAAGAGCGAGACGCTGGCGACGTCGCTGGCGTTCGCCGCCGTCGACGGCGCGTCCGTCGAGTTGAACGGCCACGCGACGAAGATCGCCGTGGCGAAAGCCTGATTGCGTCGCACAGAAGGAAAACGGCCATGCACGACATCTCCCGCCGCTCGTTCGTGTCTTCCCTGGGCGTGTTCGCCGCCGCGAGCGCGATGAGCCGTCCGTTCCGCGCGTTCGCCGCGCTGGCGGACGACGCGGCCGCGCCGCTGGGCGCCTACTGGCGGGCGCATCTCGACGCGGTGGCCGCAAAGGTCAATGCGTTGGCGGCGGAGACGGTCGACGGATTCTGGTTCATCACGGATCTCCACGTCTCCGCGAACAGGCGCCAGAGCGGCAAGGCCATCGTTGCGCTGGCGGGGAAGACGAAGCTCGACAAGACGCTCTGCGGCGGCGACTTGCCGGAGGCGTTCGCCGCGCAGTTCAAGACGGACAAGGCGGGCGTCGACTTCGCCGTGGACGCCTACCGCCTCTTCTGGGTCGATCCGATTGAACGCGTGGGCGTGAAGGTCTACACGGCGAAGGGCAACCACGACTTCACGATTCGCCACGATCCGACGAGTTCCGAAGGGCACACCTACACGGGCGTCGAGGCCCGCGCCGTCGTCATGGGGTCGAAGGCTTGCCGCAGCGTCGTCACGAATCCGGACGACCCCGAGGCGTGCTACTACTACTTCGACAATCCCGCCGCGAAAGTCCGCTACGTCGTGGCGGACACGACCGATTCGATCAATCCGCGCCAGAAGTTCTGGGCCGTCGTCTACGGGATGCATCGGACGCAGCTGCTCTGGCTGGCCGAACAGGCGTTCGCCACGATTCCCGCTGGCTGGTGCGCCGTCGTCATGCACCACATCCCCGTCACGACGTGCGTGGCCAACGTGGCCGAGCGCAAACTCTTCGCGCCGTTCCGCGAACTGATGGAAGCCTACCAGAACCGTCGGACGCTGACGCTCTGCGGCCGGTCGTTCGATTTCACGCAGGCGCGGGGGCGCATCCTCCTGGACATCACGGGTCACTACCACGCGGAACGCCAGACGTTCCAGAACGGAATCCTCCACGTCACGGAGCCGTGCGACGCGGCCTATGGCGACTACATCAACGGTTCGCGCCCGTGGTGCGGCGACCTGCCGCAGAAGAAGGGCGGGACGATTTACGAACAGACGTTCGACGCCGTGCAGCTCGATCCCGCACACGATCTCGTCTATTTCACCCGCGTGGGCGGCGGACAGGATCGCGCGATCCATACGAAAGCCGTCTCCGTGAAAACGGGCGCGACGCGGACGTTTGCGCCGACGCGCCTGTCGGGCGCGGTCACGTGGGGCTGTTACGACGCCGACCGCATCGTGGAGAAGCCCAACCCCCGGAACAAGTACAGTCCGTTCGTCGCCTATGCGAACGACGTCGCGACGATTTCCGCCGCCGGCGTTCTGACGGCGCGGAAACCGGGCGAGACGATGGTCGTCGCGATGGACGCGCACTTGAACAAGGAAATCTTTCCGGTCACGGTTGTTTGAGGCTTGTGTCGGCGGTGGACGCTGAGTCTGTGGCGTCGGACAGCGTGAGACGCCAGCTGGGGGCGGTCGTCGATTCCACGGCGACTGCTTCCGCGATACGGTAGCCGGGAATCCAGAGGACGTCGTTTGTGGCGGCGTCGACAAGCAGGGGGAGTGTTGTACGCAGCGCCGGCGGAACTTTCGCCGTGACGAAGACGTCTTGGATTTTGCGGGATTTCCCGTGCATCCCCGTTGGGGCGATACGGTCGCCCGGTTGCCACGTCCGCACGTTGAGCGTCCGGCCCGCGAGGGCGCGGCGGCTGAGTTCGCATTGGGCGGGAAGGGTGCCGATGGTGGTGGCGGGGCGGACGCGATAACCCGAACTCGGTTCGATGGCGAGAGTGAACGTCCGTGGCGGCGTGGATACAGACGGCGCGGGCGGGGCGCTGGGCTTCGTCAGGTCGCCGCGCAGAATCGCTGCGCTTTTGCAAATGTGGTCGGTGATATGCGGGTCAAGATGTTGTTGAAGCCAGGGTAGGACGACGTGCCGGACGTTGTTGCGCGGAATGGAGGTATCGACATTCGTACCATCTTCACGCCAGACGATGCCGCGCCGTGTGAGGAACGCACAGATGTCCGCATGGCGAATGTCGAGAAGGGGGCGGATGAACGTGATTGCGCCGACGCGGGAGATGCGTTTCAGACCTGCCAATCCGTCCGGCCCCGCGCCACGGGCGAGGCGGAGGAGGAACGTTTCGGCTACATCGTCGGCGTGGTGGCCCGTGGCGATGGCATCGAGCCGGAGGCGGCGGGTCATTGTCTCGAAGAACGCGAGACGGACGCGCCGCGCGGCCATTTCAAGCGATTCACGGGGTTTACGGACGACCTTCGTCCGCAGGGTATGGAAGGGGAGGCCGTAGGTGTCGGCGAGATGTTCGACGAAACGGGCGTCATCGGCGGAATCCGTCCGCAGACCGTGGTCGACGTGGAGGACGACGGCCTCGAAGTCGAGCGCGGTCTGCTGCTCGGCCAGCAGGACGAGCAGAGCCGTTGAATCGGCGCCGCCCGATACGGCGAGTCCAATCCTACGCATGGAGAATGCCTTTCGTATTCATCGTTCTCGGGGTAACGGGCGTCAGAACCGGCAACGGAGGCCGAGCGCGAGGATGGTCAGATCGCGGCGGTAGTTGGCGGCGGTTTGCGCCTTGGCCTTGTCGCGGAGGCGTTCGTCCGTGAGGTCGAACTGGTGGACGTTCGCGTAGAACGTCACGTTGTCCGACGCCTTCCACGCGAGTTCAAGGATGAGGTTGAGCGCCATGAGGCCGCTGTGGTAGCTGCCGCCGTCGAGACGTTCCCCGTAGCGGCGGATGAAGAGCCGTTCGTCGCCGTGTTCGGCATGGAACGTGGGTGTGAAGGTGAGGGTGTCCGTCAGATGGAACGTGTGTTTGACGCCCACGCGCGCGTAGAACCAGTCGTTGGGATGGATGCCGCGACGGAAGAGGTAGAAGGGCGTGAGATACGGGTTGTCGAGCGACTGTTGGAGGCGGTATTCGTGGATGGAGGCGTTCGTCTTGTTTTCGCGGTAGGCGTGCCGGTATCCTTCCAGCGTAATCCAGTCCATGAGCGCGTCCGTCGTGACGCCCCAGCCCTCCCAGGCCGCATGGTCCTGGCCGAAGTCCCACGTGTACGTCCAGAACAGACCGTAGTCCATCTCGTTCAACGGGCGGCGGTAGACCGTGCGGCGTTTGCGGGTGAGCGAACTCGATGTGAAATTCCAGAATCCGATTTTCCCGAACCCGCCGATCTCCTTCGTGTTCCAGCCCACGCGCGTCGTCGTCATGAAGACGGGACGGTTCTCGACGATTTTGCCACGGGAGTGGTAGGCCGAGCGGAACGACGGATCGAATGAGACGTCGAACGGGTCGAGTGCGCCGCCTTGCGCGGTAGCGGCCATCAACGCCAGCCCGACCAATCCGGCGAACATTCCGCGCCCATACGCCCGCCACTTGTTGTTTTTACGTGTTGTCACCATCGGTTTCCTTGTGAAGGACAAATTATAGCATACCTTTTGCCTCTTTCCGTCCGCCCGGCGAACCGTTTTTTGATATACTATGCGCTCATGAACGCATTGGCAGAGCAGTTGAATCACGCGCTGGGTCCTGTTGCGGACATGTTGTCCCCGGCCGGACGGCGTATGTACTTTCCCTACGGGGGCATTCTAGGACAGGGTGCTGAAGCGAAGACGTGCGAGATTAACGCGACGATCGGCATGGCTTTCGAGGAGGACGGATCGCCGCTCGTGATGGACTGCTACGCCAGTCAGATCAATCTCGACCGCAAGACATTCCTTTATGCGGGATCGTTCGGCCTTCCGAAATTGCGCGAGGAGTGGAAGCGTCTGCAAATTGAAAAGAACCCCTCGCTCAAGGGCGTCGAGTATTCGCTTCCCGTCGTCACGAACGCGCTGACGCACGGTCTGCGCCTGGCGGCCGAATTGTTCGCCGGGCCGGGCGACGAGGTGGTCGTGCCGGATCTTTACTGGGATAACTACGCGCTCGTCTTCGAGGAGGCGTGTGGGGCGCGTCTCCGTACGTTCAACACGTTTGCGAAAGGTGCGTTCGATGCGGCGGCGCTGAAGAAGGCGCTGATGGAAGGAGCGGAGAAGCAGATTCTCGTCCTTAACTTCCCGAACAACCCGACGGGCTACACGGCCACGTTCGCCGATGCGCGGAAGATCGTTTCCGCCGTCAAGGCGGCCGCGTCCGCCGGGCACAAAATCGTCGTGGTGCTGGACGACGCCTATTTCGGTCTCGTCTACGAAGAGGGCGTCCACGGCGAATCGCTCTTCGCGGAATTTGCCCGCCTCCACAAGAACGTCCTCGCCGTCAAGCTCGATGGCACGACGAAGGAGGACTATGTGTGGGGGTTGCGCGTCGGGTTTGTTTCGTTCGCGTTCAAGGGTGCGACGCCTGACCAGCTCAAGGCCCTTGCGGCCAAGGCGGCCGGCAACGTCCGCAGCGGCGTCTCGAACATTTCGGCGCTCGGCCAGCACGTGGCGCTCGCGGCCATCGGCGCGAAGGACTACGCGAAGCAGAAACGCCAGAAGTACAATGTGCTGAAGAAACGCTATGGCGTCATTCGCAAACTGCTCGCGAAACATCCGGAGTACGCGAAACGCTTTGAGGTGATGCCGTTCAATAGCGGCTATTTCATGTGCGTCCGGCCGATCGGCGTGGAGGCCGAGGCTGTCCGCCGCCGCCTCATTGAGACGTATTCGACGGGTACGATCGTCCTTTCGGGTCTCATCCGCCTTGCGTTTTCCACGACGCCCGTGGCGAAGATTCCGAAACTTTTCGCGAACGTTGCGGCGGCGATTGCCGACTTGCAGAAGTGATGCGTGTCGGGTTCGGCTACGATTCCCATCGGTTCGCGGACGGGCGACCGCTCGTCCTCGGTGGCGTGGCGATTCCCGACGCGCCGGGATTGAAGGGCCATTCCGACGCAGACGTTCTCGCCCACGCCGTCATTGATGCGCTGCTGGGCGCGGCGGCGCGGGGTGACATCGGATCGCATTTTCCGGATACGGACGAGGCGTGGCGCGGTGCCGATTCGATGCAAATGCTGGCCGCCGTCGTCGCAGAACTCCATGCGGCGGGATATGCCGTGGGGAACGTGGATGCCACGGTCATCTGCGAACGGCCGCGTCTTCGTCCGTTCGTCGACGCCATCCGCGCCCGTCTGGCCACCGTGCTGGGTTGTCCCATCGAGGCGGTATCCGTAAAGGGCAAGACGAACGAGCAGATGGATGACGTGGGTGCGGGGCGCGGGATTGAAGTTCACTGCGTGGCGTTGCTGACATGAACGGATGGGCGATCGTCGAACGCGACGGCGTGAAAGCCACCGTGGCGCGGACGTTTCTTCAGCGCGTGCGCGGATTGATCGGTCGTCCGCCGCCACCGCCTGGTACGGGTTTGCTGATTCTCCGGTGTAATTGCATTCATACGTTTTTCATGGCGTATCCCATCGACGCGACGTTCTACGACCGCCACGGTCGCGTGGTGAAAATCGTGCGTAACATCCGTCCGTGGCGTCCGTGGGTCTGGGGCGGCTGGCGGGCTGTCAGCGTCCTTGAAACGGCCGCCGCGTCCGAATGAATGGTTGGATGGTCTCACAGGGGGGGGGGGGCGTGATTAAAATTGGGCACGTGCTAGGAGGAGGATCGCTTCTTCGATCATGAAATTGGGAAGGTTACGGTGGATGAAACAGTGCTTTCATCCCTATTTTAGTTCCGGGTGGATGTGCTCTCTCGGTGGATGTGGTATAATTCCATTCTACCCATTTGATGCGGCCGTTGCCGCAAACGAGAAGGAACAGAGACCCATGATGAAAGACCTGAAAGCCGCCTATCGTACCATCGAATCCGACCACTTCGCGCCGGCGATGGAAATTTCGTTCATCGACGGGGAATCCCGTCAGACGCTCCGTTACGAAAAAGTGACGTGGAACATCGGCGGTGAGGAAAAGGGGCTTCGCTATGGCGAAAACCCTGGTCAAGAAGCCGCGCTCTACAAACTCGTGAACGGCAACTTGGCGTTGGGCGATGTGGAACTGCTCGGCCCGAACCAGCCGCTCGCCTCGGTGCCCGAACTCCTCCAGAGCGGCAAGCACCCTGGCAAAACGAACGTGACGGATGCGGACAACGCGCTGAACATCCTCCGCTACTTGATGGACAAGCCGACGGCCGTTATCGTCAAGCACAACAACCCCTGCGGCGTTGCCACGGGCACGACGTTGGCGGAGGCCTATTTCCGCGCGAACAAAGCCGACCGCCTCGCGGCGTTCGGCGGTTGCATCGCCCTGAATCGCGACTGTGACCTTGAAACGGCGAAATTGATTCTCGAAAACTACGCCGAAGTCGTTGTGGCACCCGACTTCAAGCCGGGTGTGATGGATCTCTTCGCCACGAAGAAGAATCTCCGCGTCTTCCGTATTCGCAACATGCAGCGTCTGGCCGACTACGTGGCGAAACACGTGATCGAGTTCAAGAGCCTTGTCGACGGCGGCCTCGTGGCGCAGACCTCGTTCTGCGCGAACGCCCGCCGGCCCGAAGACTTGATGCCCGCCTACTGCAATCGCAAGATCGTGGACAAGGCGACGGGGGAAACGACGTATCGGGAATACAAAATCAAGCGTTTGCCGACGGCGAAGGAATACGAAGATCTCGTATTCGGTTGGCTTGTCGAGGCCGGTGTGACGTCGAACAGCGTCCTTTACGTCAAGGATGGCGCGACGGTGGGCATCGGCACGGGTGAACAGGATCGCGTGGGCGTTGCCGAAATCGCGCGTGACAAGGCGTACACGAAACACGCGGACTGGATTGCGTGGGAAACGTACGGCAAGCCGTTCAACGATCTGAAGTTGGCGTTTGGCGAAACGGACGGCACGAAGAAGCAGGCTGAAATCATGGAACAGACCCGCGCCGAGAAAGGCGGATTGCCGGGTTGCGCGATGGTGTCGGATGCGTTCTTCCCCTTCCGCGACGGTGCGGAGGTGGGCATTCGCGAGGGGATCACGTCGATCGTCCAGCCTGGCGGCGCCATCCGCGACTGGGATGTGATCGACTGCTGCAACGACGCGAACGTGGCCATGGTCTTCACCGGCCAGCGCTCTTTCCGTCACTGAGGCGCGTGAGGTGATAGGTGAGTGGTCGAGTTGGCGATTGTGAATTGACGAAGGCCGACTGAGATGAAGGTCGTGTCGCTATTCAGCGGAGCCGGCGGACTGGATCTGGGCTTTCAGTGGGCGGGGCATGAGGTCGTATGGGCGAACGACCTCTATGTCGACGCCGTGGCGTCGTATCGCGCCAATGTGGGCGGCCACATTGTCTGTAAAGACATTGCCGAGATTCCAAGCTCGGACATTCCGGACGGCGACATTGTTATTGGCGGATTCCCCTGTCAGGGATTCTCGGTCGCCAATACAAAGCGGCACGAATCTGATTCGCGCAACAAACTCTACCTTCAGCTCCTCCGTGTCGTGAAGGACAAACGGCCCCGCTTCTTCCTTGCGGAAAACGTGAAGGGAATTCTGCATTTTGCCGGCGGTAAAGTGTACGAGCAGATTGTGGCGGACATGAAAGCGCTTGGTTATCATGTCAAGAGCCGTTTGTTCAATGTTGCAGACTATGGTGTTCCGCAAAGGCGCGAGCGTGTCATTTTCGTCGGTGTGCGAGACGACGTGGCGTTTGAGTACGAGTTTCCAACTGCGACGCACGATAAGCACGGCGACAATGGACTTCCGCAATGGATTGGGGTGGGGGAAGCGTTGGCGCAGATTGCCGATCCCGACGGACAAAACGATTTGCCCAACCACGTCTATTCAAAGTACAAGCTCAATTTCAACGGTTACATCGGCCATCGTCCGCTCGATCCTGCCAAGCCCGCACCGACGGTGACGGCGCGTGGGGACGACAAGGGGGGCGTGGTGATTCTGCCGCATCCAAACGGGTTGCGACGGATGACGGGGCGTGAACTTGCGACCGTGCAGAGTTTTCCGTTGGATTTCGAGTTCAAGGGACCGTTGTCGTCCGTCTATCGCCAAATTGGGAATGCCGTTCCGCCTAGATTCGCCGAGGCGCTGGCGAGACAGTTCAACGGGTTTGACGAGAATTAGTAGAAAACATTGGAGAAGGCAGATGCGATATCTTTTCAAAAGATGTGGGCACCAGGAACTGGGTAGTATGGATGCCGATATGCGTCCGAAACGCGGACAGTATCTGCTGATGAAGATGACGCCGGAGGTGTTGTCGTTCTTTCCGCCACTTTCCATTACGCAGAAGAACGACTATCGGCTTGTTCCGTTTTTCCCGCTTTATTCTAGGACGAAGGTCTATTGCCGCTTTGTCTACCACAACGATAAGTTTCATGAGTCCACTGCGACGCAGCCACGAAACGAGTACCGTCTTTATCTGAACAGGGAAGTGCAGGGCGGCGAGTTGCGGTTTGTTGAGGGCGGGATTGTCGTGTTCCGTCTCGTGGACGAATCTGATTTCAACAGAGGAATGTTCCTTGATTACGCGGGCCCACAGGACGGGGAGCTTTACAGGGTATATGATGAACGACTACGAGCGGGCAGGCTTGATTCCGTAGGGAATTACGGTGTGTGTGACGGAGCGCTCAAGGATTTTGAATGTCGTGTCGCAAACGTCTCTAGCGAAACTTCAGATGTCGTGGTCTCGGAGACAGACATTGAGTACATCTCCAAGAACAGGGACGACGAGGCGGCGTTGTTCAACGAAGTTTCGTTTCGTGATTTTGTGATGGTTGGCTACCGGAGGAAGTGCGCCGTCACGGGAACATCCATTGAACATGGTTCGTTGTGTAATCTTGAAACCGCCCATATCCATCCAAAGGCGCATGGTGGTACTTTCCTGCCGAGTAACGGGATGATGCTTTGCCGTGATTTCCACTGGGCGTTTGACCATGGCTTCTTTACCCTTTCGGACGATTTGGTAGTCATCGTTTCAAAGAAGGTTTCAAGCGAAATGCTTGCTCCATACGACGGCAAGCGAATTTTTGTCCCTTCCAATCCATTTTTCCGTCCTGACATTGCAAGCGTGAGATGGCATCGCGAACATGTGTTTGAGTGCTTCGGGCAGATTCGGGCAATGAAAGTGGAACGCACATGAACGTAATTGATCTGTTTTCCGGATGCGGCGGGTTGTCCAAGGGATTCATGGATGCCGGATGCAGAGTGCTGCTTGGAGCGGATGTCGATCAGGCTGCTCTTGATTCGTTTGAAAAAAACCATCCGGGTTCGATTGGTCTTAGGAGAAGTCTTGCCGAAGAGGCAACGTTCGATAGAATGCGCGAAATCATCGGCGACAGAAAAGTGGATTTGATTGTCGGCGGACCGCCGTGCCAGGGTTTTTCACTTACCGGCCCGAGAAACTTCGATGATGAGCGCAACAAGCTGTATCTGTCGTATATCAAGGCCGTCGAGATGTTCAGACCGAAGGGATTTCTCATCGAAAACGTTCCTGGCATGGCAACGTTGTACAAAGGTATGGTAAAAGATGAAATCTTGAAACGGTTTACGAGGCTTGGCTACAATATTGATTGCAGAATTTTGTGCGCTGCAGACTATGGCGTACCTCAGACTCGCCGCCGTCTTGTATTCATTGGTGTTCGCAAAGAACTTAATGCCGTCTCGTTTCCGCGGCCTCTTCTTGAGCCGAGCGAATACGTCACGAGCCGCGAGGCCATCGATGACCTCCCGCCATTAACTGATTGTCTCGGTGAGGAAGTTTCGCGATACGACCGTCCGCCGCGGACGCAATACCAAAAACTCATGCGCGGCAGTTGTACGATACTGTCGAATCACACCGCAACCGCGCACAAGGATTTCGTCAAGGAAGTGATTGCCCAAGTCCCAGAGGGCGGAAATTACAAAGACCTCCCAAAAGGAGTTGGCGAACATAGGCGGTTTCATATGGCTTGGACAAGATGTGACGGACACAAGCCATCTCGCACGATTGATACAGGGCATCGCAATTATTTCCACTACGAATATAATCGGATTCCGACCGTTCGCGAATGCGCCAGACTACAGTCGTTTCCAGATGACTTTGTCTTCATCGGCACACGGACGCAACAGTATCGACAGGTTGGTAACGCGGTTCCACCTTTGCTGGGATTCGTCCTTGCAAAACATCTGATGGGACTCGTGGAGGGGCGGAATGCCTAAACTCCGCACAATAGACCTTTTCGCCGGGTGTGGCGGACTGATGGACGGTTTTATGCAAAGCGGTCGTTTCGATACGCTTGCCTGTGTGGAGTGGGAGGAAGCACCATGCCGAAATCTCGTGAACCGCTTGAAAACGAAATGGGGACACGCAAACGCCGAGAGGGAAGTCCTGCGCTTCGACATTCAGCGAACGGATGAACTGTTCTATGGCTACGACGATCCGAAGTTCGGACGTGGCGACGGCCTTGACAAGCTCGTTGGCGGGATGAAGATAGATGTCATTATCGGCGGGCCGCCTTGTCAGGCCTATTCGCTTGCGGGTAGAATCCGCGACGAGCATGGTATGCGCGATGACTATCGTAACTATCTGTTCGAGAGCTATCTTGAAGTCGTTAAGCGTTACCAACCAGACTTCTTTCTGTTCGAGAACGTAATTGGGATGTTGTCGGCGGCGCCGGACGGAAGACCGATAACGAAAAAGATACGAGCAAAGTTTTCAGATGCGGGTTATGTCGTTCTCCCAGATTTTAGGGATGCGGTTTTTTCGCTTTCAGACTACGGCATCCCCCAAAATCGTCGTCGCATTATCATTTTGGGCGTTCGCGAGGAAAGTTTTCCGAATACGTCCGCAGATATCATTCGAGATTTCTATGGACGTATCATGCCATCATACCGTCAGCCGAAACGAACGGTTGAAGAGGCGATTGGCGATTTGCCCAAATTGATTCCGACGATAGAGAGGGGGAAGGTGGTCTATCATCGTCAAGGCGAACGAATCGTTCCCAACCATTTCCCGAGAAAGCACAGCGTTCGCGATGTCAAGGTGTTTAAGTTGCTTACCGAAGACATCGAGCAAGGTCGATTTGAGTATACGTCGATTGATCGTTTGAAAAAACTGTATACGGAAGTCACGGGTAAAACAAGCAACATTCACAAGTACTACGTTCTCCGCCGTGATCAGCAGAGCAATACAATTCCGGCTCATCTGCATAAAGACGGATTTCGACACATCCATCCTGATTCAGAGCAATGCAGGACATTGACGGTACGCGAAGCCGCTAGGCTACAAACTTTTGACGACGATTATGAGTTTTATGGAAGTATGGGCGAACAATACAAAATGATTGGAAACGCTGTGCCGCCTGCGTTTGCAAAAATTCTTGCGCGGGCGATATGTGAAATCCATATGAAGTATTGTCCGTGGAAGATACACGATCTAAACACCTAAAGAAGGAATTCAGATGAATCGAAAAAGTCTTTTGCTTGTGTGCGCCCTTGTGGCGGGGAGTGGGCGCGTCTACGCCGAGAAGACGTGGTTTCCCGTGGAGGATGCCGCGCCCGTGGCATTGTTGCCGCCGCTTTTGGCAACGCCACAGTCGGTGGACGGACAAAGCGCACTTGTGGCGACGCGGACGCCGGAGGCCTATGTAACGTTGAGCGTTCCAAACGCCGCGCCGGATGCGTCGTATGCGGTTTCCTATCCACTCACGCCGGCACGTCCGATTTCAGATACCTCGCTCGTTCAGGCGGATGTCGTGAACGCGGGCGACGCTTCGGTCTCGTTGGGCATTGCGTTCCGTTTGAAGTCGGGCGGCGAATTTCGCTGGAATGTCAGTCTGCCGCCTGGTCGTCGGCAGGTCACCCTGTCGCCGGCGGATTGCGTGTCCGCCGTGCCGACTAATCGGTGGGCGGATGTCACCGGGCTTGTCCTGTCCGTCGCCGCGCGGACATCGGATGTCTGCAGTTCGCTGACGGTTCGCAACTTGTCCGCCATCGAGGCGTTCCAAATGCGCAGTCGGGGTGGTTGCCCATGGCCGGAGGAACGCGAACTCCTGCCCGCCGATCGGACGCCCTGTGTCTTCACCTCGCGGGCGGGCGAGTTCAAAGGCAAGCCAGATGCGCGATCGTTCAAAATTCCCGTTGATGGCCGGGCACTCTTCGGCGATCTGCCGTTCCCCAGTTCGGGCGGTAAGCTCGTGCTGACCATCCGCGCCACCGATCCGCAGACGCGCGCCGTGGAAATCGGCTTCCATCAGTCCGATGGGGCAGTCTGGGGTTCGACCGCGCTGGCCATCAGCACGGAGTGGCAGGAGATCGTGTTGCCGTTCCGCCGGATGCAGTATTTCCGCCATTGGGGACTGCCCGCGCTCCCGCCCGACGCGAAACCGGACGCGATGAAATTTACGTCCGTCCACTTCTGTTTCGGAAAATGGCTGTGCGGGGATACGCTCGATCTGCCCCACGGCTTTGAGGTCAAGTCCATCAAGATCACGCAGTAGGAGGTTTGGGAGATGAAAGTGAAATCGATTTTTCGTTCGTGGAGCGCTCTCGTTCTCGCGGCGGTGTTGATGGGGTCGCCGGCGGCGTTGGCCGTCGGCTGGGATCGGTCGTTGGACGAGTTTCCCGCGTGTGCGGATGAAGCGGATGACACGGCGCGGTTGCAACGCGCTATCGACGCGACGCCCGACGGCGTTCTTTACATCCCGCGCGGCGTCTACCGCATTTCGCGTCCGTTGAACGTGCGGAATCTTTGTTCGCTCGACCTCCACAAGAGCGCGGTGTTGCAGGCCGTGGCGGACATGGCATTCGTCGTGGAAGTCAATAGTTCGAACGCGCGTGCGCACGACTACAACGTTTTTATTTCCGGGGGTGTCATCGACGGCGCCGGCCGCGCCTCCTGTCTGCGCCTGACGGGATTCGCGCACTTCACGTTGAAGGACATGACGTTCCTCAACGGGCGGATGGATGGGTTGCGCGTGGTCGGCGGCTACGAGTTGATCGCGAACAACCTCTACTTCAAATGTACGCAGTCGGGGCTTGCAGGGAACATTGCCGTCAACGTGCAAGGCGGGGACAGCCATTACACAGACTGTGTGGTGGTCGACTACACGATCGGCTTCAATATCGCGAAAGGCGGCTCGAACCGTCTGACGCGCTGCCACGTGTGGGGCGGCCCCCTGCCGTCCGTCAAGCCGGGCGAGCCGCGTGAAATGCTCAAGGATTCCGTCAACTTCCGCATCGGCCCCCAGGCGGGCAGCACGATTCTGCGCGACTGCTATGCCGACACGGGGAAAGTCGGCTATGAAATCGGCGGATGGGACACGCGTCTTCTGGGCTGTTCGTATTTTAACAACTACGGGTTCAAGCTCGATGACGTGACGGTCATCAAGCATCTGCGTGGCCGCTTGCTCGTGTCGGAAGGCGCATTCGTCAAGACGTCGCCGAAATGCACGGTCTACGAAGGGTGCGGACAAGTCGAGTGGTACAACATGATGTATTCGGGATTCGCCGCCACGGACGTCTGTCCGGGTGCGCTTACATTCCAGAAGAAGAGCGCGGTCGACCAGCCGGCGCTCAAACTGGCCGGGGAATGACGGAGGTGCGCCGATGAGACTGAAATCGATTGCACGGGGGGCATGGGCTTTCGGTCTGGCGACGTCCTTGGTGGCGGCGGGCGCGTCCGCCGCGCCGGCTGTGCGCGAGATGTTTTTCGATGAAATTCCGGATGACGAGGCCGCCTGGATTTGTCCCGACGAACCGTTTGCGGATGGCCTCAACAAACCGCGCTACTACCGGCGGACATTCGAGACGCGCACGGGGCTTGTCTCGGCCACGGGGCGGTGGTGGGTGGACGACACGGCACGTTTCTTCCTTGACGGGCGGCCGTGTTCGAGCGCGGCGCGGACGGTCGACCGGCCTGTCGATTTCACGACAGCGTTGAAAACACCGGGCCGTCACGTACTGGCCATTGAGGGTACGAATCTCGCGGGAACGGGGGGCGTGTGCCTCGCGCTTGAACTCGTCTACGCCGATGGCACGACGAACCGTGTCGTGTCGGCGACCGACTGGCGGTGCGCCACGAATCGAATCGACGGCTGGGAGCAACCGGCGTTCGACGATGCCGCCTGGCCGACGGCGCGGCGGCATGACCATCTCTACGCCGCGCCATGGTGTACGTTTGCAGACATGACAAGCCTCGCATCCGCCCGCGAACAGGAACGCCTTACCGACCTGGCGGCGCGTCAACGCCAACGTCTCGCCGCCGTGGAGGCCGCCCTTGCACAGGAGACGAAAGCCCCCGCCCGTATCGTCTACGAACAGGGAAAGCCATTGTTCGAGATGGGCGGACGGCGCTTCGAGACGACGTTCTACAATTGTTCGGAAGGGTGGAGCGTCCACAATTCCGCGCTCCATCGTCAGGTGGCGATGTTCCGTGACGCAGGGATGCACGTTTACGGCATTGGCGTAAACACGCCGCAGACGTGGCGGCCCGACGGCTCGATTGATTTCGACAACGCGATCGCGAAAATCAAGTCGGTGCTGGCGCTCGATCCCGATGCGCGGTTCCAGTTTTGTTTCGACACGTCTGCGCCGCCGGGCTGGTGGGTGCAAAAGCATCACGATGAACTCATCGGCTATGCGAACGGCACGGTGGATTTCGGACAAGTCATCCAGACGAAGAACATGGCCGTGCCGTCGTTCGCGTCGCGTCTCTGGCGACGGGAAATGGCGGATTTTCTCTCTCGCTTTACGTCCTTCCTCGAATCCACGCCGTACGCCGTACGTATTCTTTCCTATCGTCCCGATTTCGGCATCCATCACGAATGGCATACCTACGGGATGTGTGATGGGCTGATGCCCGACAACGGGCGTGCCATGACGGCGGCGTTTCGCGACTGGTTGCGCGTCCGCTATCGCGACGACCTTGCGGCATTGCGCACGGCGTGGCGCGATTCAACGGTCACGTTCGAGACGGCGCAAACGCCGACCGTCACCGCGCGTCTCAAGCGCTCGGCGGATCCGTATCGTGACCCCGTGAAAGATCGTGCGGTGATTGACTACGAGATCTGTCATGCCGAACAGGTGCGGGATTGTCTGTTCGCGTTCAACCGCGCCGTCAAGGAGGCTTGTGGCGGTCGTGCCCTCGTGGGCAACTACTGCGGCTACTTTTTCGGGATGCCATTTGCGGCGGAGGGATTTCATCTCGCGAACAACGACTTGCTGGATTCGCCGTGGGTTGACTTCCAATGTTCGCCGTACGTCTACGGTCCCGCTTCGCGCGCGCCCGGCAACGTCCAGTACGCGCGGTGTCTGCTGGAAGGTCTGCGGCGGCGCGGCAAGTTGGCGTTGCTGGAGGCGGACAACGTGCCGTCGGGCTTCCCTGAACATCCGCATGGGAACTACACGACGAACATTGAGGAGGATATCGCCCTGCTTGCACGCGATTTCGTGCAAACGCTCTGCTGGGGTTGTGGCTATTGGTATTTCGATTTCGGCATTGGTTGGTACGACCATCCCGCGTTCGGCACGTTCTTCAAGAAGATCTATCCGATTCGCGAACGGGTGAAGGACTGCCGCAGTGTGTCCGAGGTTCTGGTGGTGGGCGATTATGACAGCGTAATGTACGTGGCCGTGCCGGGACAGGAAGTTCGGCATCAACGGCAGTCCACCGACCTTGTGAACGCGTTCGGTCATGCCGGTGTCCCGTTCGACTCGGCGGAACTGGCGGACGTGGCGAGTGGCAAGTTGAAGGACTACAAAGTCTACCTCTTCTGCAATCTTGTTCATCGGACGCCGGAGAAGTTGCGAATCGTGGAGGCGTTGAAGGCACGGGGGAAGACGGTCGTGCTGCCTGACGTTCCGACGGACGCGGCCGAATTGCGTCGTCTGCTGGCGGTGGCGGGCGTACATATTTGGAACGCCGATCCGCAAACCGCGATCTATGCGAACGCCTCCTGCGTGGCGCTCCATTCGGCCGTGCCGGGCGAGAAGACGATTCGGCTGCCGTCTCCGCGCCGCGTGACGATGCGCTACCCGGAGGAACGGCTCGTGTCGGAACGTACCGATACGATTGTCTTCACGCCCCGCGAACAGACGATTTCCACAACTCTTTTCACGTTTGACTGAACACACTCGATGACGGCCGATTGATGACGACCGTCGGTTTATTCACACACGCATACAAGTAGCAAAAGGAAAATCCCATGAAGAGAAGTCTGGTCTGTGCGGCAGTTCTAGCCGCCATCGGTATGGTCGGTGCGGACATTCCGCCGCCGTGGATGCCCGTACGGGCGTTGGATGGCAAGGTCTCCGTCTGGGGGCGCGACTATACGTTCGCGTCGAACGCCCTGCCCGTCGCAATCCGCGCGGTCGGGATGGATTTGCTCACCGCGCCCATGCGCCTTGTCTGCACGGACGCGAAGGGTACGAACATCGTCTGGACGAAGGGCGGCAGCTGGATTCAGGAGCAGGACGATGAATCCGCGACGGTCTGCGCATGGCAGGGTTCAACGGTCGTCGCGGCCGACGTGACGGCGCGAATCGAATACGACGGCATGGCCGAAATCAGCCTGGCGCTCGTGCCGGGGCGGAAGTTCCCCGACGTCTACACGATCGGCAAGGCGTGGTTGGAGATTCCGCTTGCGTCCGACTGTGCGACGCTCTACCACTTCTCGCCCGCGTCCTGGAGCAAGCTGGACAACGTGGGCGCGGTGGAAGGGCCGATGGCGTTTCCGTTCCGCTGCGCGTTCTGGCTGGGGAACGAGACGGGCGGCCTGTGCTGGTTCAGCGAAAGCAGCGAGGGCTTCCAGAACGCCGATCCGGAGCGGACGATCGAAGTGATTCCGCAGGGGAAGACGACGCTCCTGCGCATTCGTCTGGCGGACAAGAACCTGACGTTGCCGGCGACCTGGCGGTTCGGCCTTCAGGCGACGCCCGTGAAGCCGTGGCCGAAGGCACGTGCCGTTGACCACAAGGTTCACGCCCCGCAGATGGGCGCGGGCATCACGATCAAGGCCCCGACCGAGTGGTGGACGTGCCAGCGCGCGTTCCCCGACGGGAAGATCGCCGAATCGCTCGACCGCGCGAAGGCCCAGGGCGCGACGACGATCGTCTTCCACGAGGACTGGGTGCCCGTGCAGAACTGCCCCACGCCCCGGCCGGACTTCAAGGCCATCGTTGACCAGTGCCATGCGCGGGGGATGAAGGTGTTCATCTACCAGGGCTACGAACTCTCGCCGCTCGACCCCGCCTGGGGCCGTCACCACAAGGACTGGCTGGCGGTGAACGAGAAGGGCCATTTCACCGGCGTCTGGTATCGCGAGCCGGGCCAGCGCGACTACCGCGTCTGCTACCAGAACGCCTTTGCGGACGAATGGCTGGCGCGCGTGAAGAAGGCCTACGACGAACTCGAACTCGACGGCCTCTACTTCGACGGCACGGTCATGCCGCGCGCCTGCGCGAACGAACGGCACGGCTGCGGCTGGCGTGACGCGAACGGCAAGCTTCACGAGACGTATCCGTTCTTCGCCGTGCGCGACATGATGAAGAAGCTCTACACGTTCGTGAAGTCGCGCGGCGGCGAAGTGGACGCCCACCAGAGCGGCTACATCTGCCCCGCGACGCTCGCGTTCGCCGACACGTACTGGGACGGCGAGCAGCTGGCCGTCTCCACGCAGAACATCAAGAAGAACCTGAACCTCGCGGCGTTCCGCGCGGAGTTCATGGGCCGCAACCACGGCGTGCCGTGCGAGTTCCTCGCCTACGAGCGTCCGGGGAAGTGGTCGATGGAGGACGCCTGGACGCTCTCGCTGCTGCACGACGTGATGGTGCGTCCCTGCGGCATCGTCAACATCCCGCAGGTCGCCGACGTCTGGAAGGCGCTGGACGACTTCGGCATTGGCGACGCGACGTGGACGCCCTACTGGAAAAAGCCCGTGTCGGGATTGCCCGAAAAGGTCGAGGCGAGCGTCTACCGCAAGGGCGCGGATACGCTGACAGTCGTCTCCAACCTGTCGGACGAAAAGCCGGCGACGGTCGCCCTGACGCTCCCGGCGGGCGCGACGTGCGCGTTCGATGCGCGAAAAGGGACGGCGCTGGCGGTTGAAGACGGCAAGGTCAAAGTGGAACTGCCGCCGTTCCGCATGGCGATCATCCGTTGGACGGTCGGCGCGTCGGCGGATTGAAGCGGTAGCCCGTGCCGTAGACCGTCTCGATCAACGCGGCATCGGTGTCCAGTTTCTTGCGGACCAGCGCGACGTGCTGGTCCAGCGTCCGCGTCGATCCCAAGTAAGAGACGCCCCAGAGTTCGTTCAGCAGACGGTCGCGCGTCAGAATCTCGCCCGGATGGGCAAGGAGCAGACGGAGCAGACCGAACTCAAGCGTTGTCAGCGGCGTCTCCTGCTGGGTGGCAATGGTGCGCAACGTGTGGCGTTTCAGATCGAGTTCATGCGTTCCGCACGGAAGCGCCGTCCAGCCTTTCGCCTGTTGTTCCGTCTCCAGCGCCCGAGCACGGCGCAGGAGCGCGGACACGCGGGCGATGAGTTCGCGGATGCCGAACGGCTTCGTCAGGTAGTCGTCCGCGCCAATTTCCAGGCCAAGTACTTTATCGGCCTCCGACGTCTTCGCCGTCAGCATGATAATCGGCAGCGTCTTGTCCGTCTTCCGGATTTCCGTACAGACCGTATAGCCGCTTTTCTTCGGCATCATGACGTCCAGCAGCATGAGATCGGGTCGTTGTTGCGCGTAGGCCGTCAACGCGGCCGCGCCGTCGGCGACGGCGTGAACGTGGTGGCCTTGCCCTTCAAGCGCCACGGGCAACCATTCGCGAATGTGTTTGTCGTCTTCAGCCAACAGGATTTCAGCCATTTGTCATGCCCTCCTTTAACCAGATTGTGAATTCACAGCCTCCGCCGTCGCGTAAGGCCACTGTCAAATCTCCACCCATGCCACGTGCGAACTGCCGGGCGATGCTCAGGCCAAGTCCGCTCCCGCCGAACTCGCACGTCATGGAATCGTCGCCGCGCCAGAAACGCTCGAACATCTTTTCGAGGTTTTCGGGTTTGACGCCTGGCCCGCGGTCGCGGACGTGCAACGCGACGCGCCCCCGCGTCCGGCGTTCCGCCACGACTTCGGGCGGTCCGCCCGCCGCCGCATACTTGGCCGCGTTCTCCAGCAGATTGCGCAGCGCGTGGTGCAGTCCGCCAGTGTCCGCTTTCACGATGATGTCCGGCGGAATCTGCGCATCCGGCGCGAGTTCGGACACGACGGAGATGAGCGGGAAGTTCCGCAGTTCAAACGAGTAGCGGTTTCTTTCCAGTCGACTGAAATTCAGGACGTCCGTCACCATCTCCGTCAGGCGTCCCGTCTCCTCCATGATCGACCGTCCCGCTTCGCGGCGTTTCTGCGCGTCTGGCAGAAGATCTTCCGCAATCAGTTCGGCGCACATGCGGATGGACGTCAGCGGCGTCTTGAATTCGTGAGAGACGTTCGATACGAAGTCCGTCTTCATGAGCGATTCGGCGCGGGCGCGGTTCGCGGCGCGGAGGAGGAGGCCGCCGCCCGCGACGAGCGAGGTGACGAGCAGGGCGAGCAGACAGGAACCGTTCGCCACGAGCGTCCATGACGCGCCCGCCATCACTTCGTTTCCATTCCGCCACATTACGCGGATGCGCATCCCCGGCAGCAAGGCGTCCAGCGGCGCTTCGCCGTAGATTGACCCCGGATGCGGTTCCGAGGACGCGGGCAGGACAATGCGGTCGTGGTGATCGCGGACTTCGGCGATCGTCGCGCGGGGGGATGTGTTGCCGGGATTGTCCGTCCCGTTGGCCACGAGCGCGGCTGGAATACGCGAGAGCGGCGTAAGCACGTCGATTTCCATGCCGCAGACGACATTCGTCGCCACGCGAATCCAACTGATGACGTCGGGTCCGTTTACGCCCAACCCAACCGTCCAACCCGAAATCGATTCGGGCCAGTCGTCGACCCACGTGGCGTCGGGTCCGAGTTGCAGCCCTTTGCGCAACAGGAACGCCCGTTGGACGTCCGTGCCGTTTTCCGCCGTTGGCCAGACGATGCCACGGCCCGCCTCCCAGATGAACACGTTGCGCACGTAGGGATCGTGTTTCATCAGCCAGGTGAGCATTTCCTGACGTTCCTTCGCGTTCCCCGCCAACCGTGCCACGCGGGCGAGTTGTCCGTCGCCGACCGAACGAATCTGCGAACAGATGTCCGACGCGGCGTATTGTGCGCGAGCCTGCAATGACGCCTGTTCGGCCTCTTGGGCACGGGCGGCTTCGCGGAAGAGGAGGCGAATGCCCCAGACGGTCAACAAAATGGCCGGTGCGCCGATCGCCAGAAAATAGAGCCGAAGGTCACGATTGATCATGGCGTACCCTCGCTGTGCGCCCGCGCGGGGACGCCGTTCGTCATGGCCCGTGTCAACGGCGGACGCGGGCCGTCGGGCACGAGGCGCGGCAGATGGTAGAGGACGCGATCCCGTTCGTTCCAGGGCAGCCCCTCGACTTTGATGTGGATTTTGTTGAAGGATGTGACGATGCGATCCATCAAATCCGGCCGTGACGGGCCAATCGTTCCCCAACCTTGGCAGAATACTTTCAGCAGATTGGGACGTTTGAGTTTTTCATTTTTCCGCAGTTCCATGACGCCGATGGACATCCCTGCGAAGAGGGCGGCGCCGCCGCTTACCGACAAGCCGGCGATTTCATGGATGATGTCGTCCCGCTGGCTGCCCAGTCGGCGCGGCGGCATGATGAGCCGCACGTGGTCGGCGTAGGCCACAACGGACACGATGTCGTCGTCCATCAAGTCGCCGAGAAAATCGAGCGCGCGCGTCCGCACGTCCGGACCGGCCAGATGCGAGCAGTCAATGACGATGGCGACGTTCCAGGCTTCGTTCGGCGTCCGATCCGCAACAGACCATTCCCCGTTCGGCCCGATGCCGGGTTGGGCGCAGACCGACAGTCCGCCCCACGTCGCCACCAGCATGTACAGCATCCGTTTGAACATTTTGTCGTCCCCTAGAAGCGTGGTAGTTTCGCCCGCGAATCCGCCATGCCGCCGGGACGGTTTCGTAATTTCCAGACCTGATCGTGTTCTTCCCGCAGGAAACGGAGGCGTTTCTCGTCGCGCCGGTTGCAGGCCGCGTCCACCAGATTCGCCATGTGTACGATCTCCTGCGCCCAGACATTCGGGTACGCGCCACTAGTGAAACGCGCGGCCGCGTGGCGGCAGCCTTCGGCAATGGCGGAGATTTCCGCGAGCACGGCGTCCGTCAGGCGCGGGTGGCGCGAGTAGGCGCGGTCGTTCGCGAGAATGCGGAAGAGTTCCGTGCCGTTCGCCCGCAACGCGCCGCCACGCAGGTAGAGCGTACCGAGGCGCAGGAGCGTCCCGCCGAGCGGAACGCCCATCACGCCGTTAAGCGCGTTCTCCAAATCCATCTTCGCGGCGGATGCACCCTCGAACGCGAGCGAACCGCCCAGAATCAATCCCGGCAGCGATGCCGCCAACGGCTGCCAGTGTCCGCCGTCGCCCCAGTCCGCCACGAGGAAACCCTTGGCGCCAAACAGGCGACCGGCCTTTTCGGCGGCGGACAGATTTTCGCGCATGTTCTCCACGCGCCCCGCGAGCGAGTTCCACGCGCTCGTGCCGGGGCAGACGTAGAAGTCCAAACCTGCCCGCGCGAATTTCTGCGCCTCATCCATGAACGGGTGGTTGCCTTCATAGCCCCAGTCGAGCGCGATGAGGTCTTTCGGCAGTTCGGGGACGAGTTCAGGATGTTTCAGAATCACGTCGCCCCAGAACATAGGGCGCTTGCCATACTTCCGTGCACACGCGGCGACTTGCTTCAGGAAGTCCAGATAGACGCGCCCCTCGCCCTTTTCGCGAACGGCGGCCGCGCTCCGTCCCTCGCCCAACAAGTCGAACGTTTCGTCACAGCCGATATTGAACAGGTTGGATGAAAAGTTCGGCAGGAGTTCGGCAAAAAGGCCGTCCACAAACGCGAGTGCGCGCGGATCCGTCGGACAGAGCGTTGTGGGATCTTTCTTGAACCCGCCCCATGGTAGGGGGGCGCCGCCGTGCGGCAGTTCCGCGAGGGCGTTGTATTCCGGACGAACAAGCCAGCGTTCGAGATGTCCGAACGAATTTTGGTTCGGCACGAGGTCGATACCGTGCAGGGCGCAGCAGGCGTCCAGTTCGCGAATTTCAGCTGGCGTCAGCGGTGAGGCGTTTTCCCAGACCGTCCGATGCGCTGCGTAGGCGAACGTGTGTTCCGTGTAGAGTTGCAACTGGTTGTAGTTGAACTTGGCGAGGATTTCGACGAGCAGTTTCAGAGTGCCCATCGTGGGCACCTTGTCGCGACTGATGTCGAGCATGTAGGAACGGACGGCGAACATGGGCGGTCGGGATGGCGCGTGTGAAAGGTTGCGATGTCTCTACCGCCGCGCCACGAGGGCGGCAGCGTCCGCCGCGAGTTGGCGGATGCGGGGCCAGTCGTCGTTCGCGAGCGCGTCCTTGGGGACGAGCCACGTGCCGCCGCAGGCGACGATTTCCGGGACGGCCAGATAGTCGGACACGTTCGAGAGGTTCACGCCGCCCGTTGGCATGAACGTGATGCCCGTGAAGCGGAACGCGCCGAGCAAGTTCTTGATCATCTTCACGCCGCCGGCCGCTTCCGCCGGAAAGAACTTGACCATCGGGACGCCCGCCGTGAGCGCCTGCGAAAGTTCACTCGCCGTGGCGATGCCCGGCACGAACGGCAACCCCGCTTCCTGTGCGGCCGCCACGACCACGGGGTCGAAACCCGGCGCCACGCCGAACTCGGCGCCGGCGGCTTTCGCGTCGCGTACCATCTGCGGCGTGAGGAGGGTGCCCGCGCCCAGAATCGCGCCCGGAACGTCCTTCTTGATTGCGGCAATCGCGGGGGCGGCGGCGGCTGTGCGGAACGTCACTTCGAGGACGTTCAGGCCACCCGCGACGAGCGCCTGAGCCATGGGTACGGCCTTTGCCACGTCGTCGATGACGATTACGGGGACGACCCCGACTTTCTTCAGCGTTTCAACTACGTCAATCATTTCTCTTTTCTCCTCTTGAAAAATCGTGTTCTGTAAAATGTTTTGATGCGACAGTGCAACATCGAAATCCACGCTCATAGTATATCACAGGAAGCGCGTTTCAATTTCGTTGGACAGATCCGGCGGCAACCGCCACATCCCCACGTTGCCGCGACAGGGAATGGGCGCGGGCAACCGCCGAACGTTCGAGAGAATCCACCAGTTGGCGTAGCCCTCGTTCCAGATGCGGCATTCGACGGCGAGCGCACCCGTGTCAGGAATGCAACTTGTCGCCGCATAATCCATCGTAGCGACAAGGCACCCTGGCCACGACTTCACCTCGTCCCATGTGAGAAGGTGCGCCATAGCCGCCGGATGGCAATGTCCTGCAAGCCACGCGACGAGATTGTCGTATTCGGCCTTGCAGAACTTCTTGGATACGCTCATCGCGCACCGCCCCTTCGCTGGAATCGGCAGGGCGCTGCGGTTCTCCACCCGCTTCAGTCCCGACATGATCAGAACCGCGTATGCACCAGTACAGGTAAAGGCATTGACGATCATTGCAATTTACCCTAAGTAATTTCTGTGCCCGGTGCAGTCAAACGTGTTGTGTAGGCTATCATTTACCATTGTCATTATCGAAATCGCCTGTCGCATACTCGATACCACCAACCCAAAGAGAACAACCTCTTACGCACAAGAATCTTAAGCAAAGTGCCTTTGCCGCGAATCTTACTCATGTAAGCATGGTGCCGCTCTAGGTTGAATGTGTCCATGTCGAAATATTTTATTTCTCAAATGGGATTTGTCCGCTTCCTCTAATCGAAACGTGATGCCTTGTGCCGCAACCGATGACAACATGATCGTCGAGAGGGATGCCGACAAGATTCCCCGTTTCAATGAGGCGCTTGGTTTCGGCCAAGTCTTCGTTGCTGGGTGTTGCATCTCCGCTCGGATGTGTGTGTGCTACAATTACGGATGCCGCGCCAAGGCGTATCGCCTGACGGAAAATATCTCTGGGATGAAGCGGCGTAGCATCAAGAACTCCTCTGAATACCAATACAGGTTCGCACAAAAGGCGCCCTTGGGTGTCGAGATAGAGCGCAAACACGTTTTCCTGCTTCTCGTCGATTCCGACTGATAAAACCTGCCGCACAACATCGTCTGAAGACACGATCACACGTTTGAATGACCGTTGGGAAGTTCTGACATTGCGCTTTACAAGGGCAAACGCCGCAGCAAGCTGGACGGCGGCAACCTTTCCGACACCGGGAACTTTGGCTGCGACAATCTGCTGCCATGTCGCATCGACAAGGTTTGCCGCGCTGCCAAAATGCTTGATCAGCCTGTTGGCGAGATCGATTGCGCTCGACCCTTTTTGACCGGTACGGATGAGTATCGCCAACAACATCGCGTCCGGCATCTCCCTGACCGGATCAGCCGAACGCATAAACACCTCGCGAGGGCGAGATTCTGGGGGCAAGTCCTTGATTTTGAGTGTTTCAGCCATCGTCCTTCATGCGGGCATAACACGCTTTTACAGTTTTGGAAGGTTTGCCGGCAGCCCTCTTGATATAGATGCCATTATCGGACGGTGAGTATCTGCACCTTTGCTCAAACACAAAGAATGGTTGTCGAATTGTTGGAGGCTCGGGCGATGGCGTGAAAGAATCAGTTGGGGATGGACTCTTCACGAATGGATCTTTTGCATCGGCCCTTATTATCGCTCGCCCGACGAACTCGCCCAGTTTCACGGGCACAGCGTTGCCGATGATTTGTTCCACCTCCGACTTGGCTCCAACCATCACCCACTCTGCCGGAAATGTTTGAATGAGGCTTCGCTCTTTTGTTGTAAGGGGGCGAAGGTTCTTTGTGGTTACTGGTGCGGCATCGCCGGGATGCCCAGGATAGCCACTTGGAATCGGGCGATTCACACCTCTTACAGTTGGGCTTGGTTCGTCAATGCTGAAAATACCCCGCCGCGCATAACTGCGGGGATGCCGATAATAAAAATCAATGTCGATGGAATTACCGAGATAATCGCGGATTGTCATCGGCTTGTCGGACTGCATTTCCTTGTAAATGTCTGTAAGAGAAATCGATGGCTCTTTCAATGAGCCGACAACAACGACGCGCTTTCGTTTTTGAGGCGTCCCACACAATGATGCATCGAGAACCGCGATCGTTAGATGGTATCCCGCATCTGCAAACAGATTCAATGCTTTTTGGTAGATGTTGGCTTTGATGGCACGGTCAACGTTCTCCATGATAAAAAGTTGCGGTCGTATCTTGCACACTATTTGGGCATACGCCGTCGTAAGTTCCGCACGACCACCACTCTCGTCACGTTTGCCCGCAGATGAAAAATCCTGACAGGGCGGTCCACCTACAATCACAGCCGGTTTCCATTTGCTGATTCGCTCAACAGAGGACTCGACATCCGAGAGATCCTGACGATACGCGGAATGTCCCGTGATGTTCTGATTGTAGAAGTTTATGGCGGGCTGCCACCAGTCAAATGCGGCGACGACATCGAAGCCTGCATTTTGCAGTCCTTGCGACAAGCCGCCGCCACCGCAGAATAGATCCACCGTTCTAAACTTTTTCATCGTCATCGAAAATATCCTTTGAGAAGAAGAGTATTGCGTCAAAACGGCGTTCAGGACTCAAGAACTTATGTCCGCCACCAAGTACGATCTTCTTGATTTCGTCTCTTTTGACGATTGGTTTCGTCAGCCTGTCACAGGTCATGAATTGATGTGTCTGCGCTCCACGATAAGCGAATTCCTTGTCACCTTGATTGCCGAACAGCATGGCATCATAAATAGGAATCTGAAACACTCGCCCTTGTGTCACGAATTCGTACAGGAAACGCACAAGTCTCAATGCGGCCCTTTGCGGACGAGATATTTCATTTCCCATGTCGAGGCACGATGTATGCATCAAACGCGAAAGTGCGAAATCACTCCACACGAACACATCAAGGCAATTGTCGGCAAGAACAGGACTTTTACCTTTTGTTTTCCAAACTGGTTGTATCACAAGCGGCTTCTGAATCGCCTCATATTCAAGTAGAAACCTGTCAAGCGCCGCAAAAATCGCTTCGCGTTTCGGACGCATCTCATAGACGCTACTCCAGTCACGGATATTACCGCATACCGGCAAGAACAACTTTTTTATGGACTCACACTGCTCTGCATTCAGCCGTGAGGCGATGCCCAATGCCACATAGCGCATGGTTGCAGAGCGTACAACAATTTCCGAGCCATATTCGCTTTCAGACAGAGACGAAGTCCCATTGTCAGGCAATGTTGTCAGCTTTATTTCAAGTGGAGTCAAATACCGACCTGTAGCTTCTTCGGTTATAACTAGATCAATCTTCTCCATTGCCTCATGAACAAGCGAACGATAAGGATCAAATGGAACCTCAAATAGAAACTTCAATTTGTCATTTGGCAGACTTGTACCGAAAACCAAGTCAAACGGAATTTCAGATATCTGTGGCTTGCCGGCCGTCACTGAAATGTAGTTTGCGGCGTGTTTGGCATCCCTCATGTAACAACATAGCGCGGCTGGAAATGTGTTGTTGAATTGATTTTTACCCCAACAATCAGGATCGGCAAAGTTCCTATTTGAATTTTTAAGGCCGTACAAGCCAGGCTTTTCGACAGTCGTGTTCATCATGTCTTACCTTTCTTTTGCCGTAGGGATTATGAATTCTGCCATGCCTGTTTCTTGATTATTGAATTCGGTATGGTTCGGACGCCTTATTGCCATTGTCGACACCACAAACATGTTACCGTTTGGAGCGTCAACACAACCCAATCCGCACGAACGTCGTGCGTATCTGCATCTTACTTCATCCTGTCTCCTTGCTGGCATGGATCCGTCCTATCGCTTCCAAGCCGCTATTATACCAAAACATTGACATCCGTTCGGCGTGGATTTCCCCTCAATGAACTTTCCTCCCGCACCGCCGCATTTATATAAATGCGGCGGTGCGGAAAAAGCGTGTGAACATCCGCGACTGATGGGAACGACCGTAATAAGGAAACGACCTGTGCTTTTCCATGGACGCCGCCTTTTGCGAATTCCATCTCCCGCAGACAGTTAATCGAGCTTCCGAAGTCGTGTCTAAGTTTTCGAAGTCGCGCCTAACCAATGACATCTTGCGTTCGATCTGCGGATTCGCTACACTGTGTGACACGGTTCTCGTTCGGTTTGCGAGGAGTTGTCTTCTACAATGATTCAAGGAGGTTTGTATGGAAAAACTGAAGGCTGGGACAGTATTTCGTTTTGTGCCGATGGCTTTTGCGATGGCCTTGTCGTTTTGCGCCGCGTGTTCGCGTTCTGATGTGGACGCTCCGCGTGTGGAAGTGGCAGACGTATGCTACGCCGCAGCGCCGGAAGCGAATGAAGTGAAGAATGAGGCCTCCATGGCGTTGGATGTCGCCTCTGCGATGGAGACGGATCGAGCGAACGCGGCGCGGGGGTTCGTGCAGCAGCTTGTCAGGACGGGAAGTGTTTCCCTAGAGGTTCGCGACATGGATGTTGCGCAACGGGAGATTGGCGCGTGGGCGAAGCGTTTTGGCGGATACGTCGAGGAATCGAGTGTCGAGACCACTTCCGGAAGCGTCACCGCGCGTATTCCTACCGCCAGTTTCGAGAAGGCGATGGAGGAGGTGGGGGCTGTCGGGGACGTGAAGTCGCAGTCTTTGAGCGTCGAGGACGTCTCCGAGCGTTTTTACGACCTGAGGACGCGGCTTGAGACGAAGCGCGTCATGCGCGAACGACTGACGAACTATCTTGCGCAGGCGAAGTCCGTCAAGGACATGGTCCAGATAGAGCGCGAGCTGAACTCCGTCGTAAGCGACCTTGAAAGCATGGAAAGGCGGATGAAGAGGCTTTCCGCGCAGATAAGCCGATCGACGATTCGCGTGGACTATCGTCTGCCGTATCGCGCCGATCCGCGTGGTGGCAGTTTCAAGTGGCCTGACATCGGCGACAACGCGCGGCGTTTCGCCGTCAACGTCGTGGACTTCATGGTGCTTGCGACGGAATTCATGCTTTACGCTGTCGTCTGCGGTATCCCCGTCCTGGCCGTGGCGGCGTTCTCCTTTTGGCTGCTCTTCGGCAAGGTCGGTCTTCTGAAGCGGATTTTCAGACGGCTCAAGTGATTCATGCCGGTGGTCGTGGGCAACGGTGTCGCCGCGGCCTCCAGTCAACGGATGCGTGGCGCGTGGGTAAAATCCGCGGCCATGGAGATGTGTTTTTTTGGTATAATGCCGAATTGCGTCCGAAGTCTCAAAGGAAGAACTGGCACGTCGCGCCGGGACGCACTGATTTAAACTGAAAGGTCTGACTGATGAAACCGATTCTGCTTTCGGGAACTTCCGCGTTTTCGCCGTTCCGTCTTGATGCGCTCCGCACCGCTCTGGGTGCGTACGACGAGGCGCTTCGAAAGGCCGCGATCGACGCCACGTGGATCTACGCGATCCAGCCGGAGGGCGACGGGCCGGACGCCGACACGCTCGCCCGCGCGTCGACGCTGCTGAACGCGACGGGCGCGGCGGCCGCGCTGCCCGAGGGCGGGTTCTACGTGACGCCCCGCAAGGGCACGATCTCCCCTTGGTCGTCCAAGGCCACCGACATCTTCCGCAACTGCGGCCTCAAGGGCATCGCGCGCGTCGAGCGCGGCATCCGCTTCGTCGTCTCCCCCGCCGTGCCGCCGGCCGCGTTCGCCGCGCTGCACGACAAGATGACCGAGGGCGTCTACGCCGCGCTTGACGACCTCTTCGACTGTCCGCCGCCGAAGCCGGGCCGCATCTACGACGTGCTGGCGAAGGGCGTCGAGGCCATCCGCGAGGCGAACGTCGAAATCGGCCTTGCGATCTCCGAGCCGGAGATGCAGTATCTCGCCGATTCCTTCACGGCGGCGGGGCGCAATCCCACGGACACCGAGCTCGTCATGTTCGGCCAGGTCAACTCCGAGCACTGCCGCCACAAGATCTTCGGCGCGAAGTTCATCATCGACGGGAAGGAAATGCCGAACTCGCTCTTCGGCATGATCAAGAACACGCACGCGAAGAACGGCGCCGGCACGCTCGTCGCCTACAAGGACAACTCGTCCGTCGTCGAGGGCTTCGAGACGCAGACGTTCGGCCCGCTGCCGGAAGACCCGAAGAAGGCCGGTTCCGCCGAGGGCACGAAGGGGCACGTCTACGGCTTCAAGAAGGTGCAGCTCGACCAGCTCATGAAGGTCGAGACGCACAACCACCCGACGGCGATTTCGCCGTTCCCCGGCGCCGCCACGGGCGTGGGCGGCGAAATCCGCGACGAGGCGGCCACGGGCACGGGGTCGCGCACGGTCGCGGGCATCTGCGGCTTCATGGTGAGCGATTTGCACGTGCCGGGCTTTCCCCAGCCGTGGGAACGCGAATACGCCGAGTTTCCGAAGCGTCTCGCCACGCCGCTGGCGATCATGACGGAAGGGCCGCTCGGCGGCGCCGCGTTCGGCAACGAGTTCGGTCGGCCGCAACTGACGGGCTTCTTCCGCACGTACGAAGGCGAGGCGGCCGGCGTCTATCGCGGCTACCACAAGCCGATCATGCTCGCGGGCGGACACGGCCTCATCATCCGCGACCAGGTGGAGAAGAAGCCCGTCACCACGGGCGCGTACATCGTCCAGATCGGCGGGCCGGCAATGCGCATCGGTCTTGGCGGCGGCGCGGCCTCCTCGATGATGACCGGCACGAACGACGAGGCGCTCGACTTCAACTCCGTCCAGCGCGGCAACGCCGAAATGCAGCGTCGCTGCCAAGGCGTGATCAACGCCTGCGCCGCGCTTGGCAAGAAGAACCCCATTCTCTCCATTCACGACATCGGCGCGGGCGGCCTCTCCAACGGCTGCCCCGAACTCGTCGAGGCGACGGGCGGAACGTTCGAGCTTCGCAAAGTCCACAACGAAGAGTTCTCGATGAACCCGATGGAGATCTGGTGCTGCGAGGCGCAGGAACGCTACGTCCTCGCGCTCCGCCCGGAGGCGCGTCCGTTCTTCGAGGCCCTCTGCGCCCGCGAACGCTGCCCCGTGGCGTTCATCGGCGAGGCGACGGGCGACCAGCGGCTCGTGCTGGAGGACGACTACTTCCACGACCGGCCGATCGACATGGACATCCGCGTCCTGCTCGGCAAGCCGCCGCGCATGGTGCGCGACGTGACGCGCGTCGTGCGCGAACACGCGCCGCTCGATCTCAAGGACGTCAAGCCGCAGGATGCGTTCTTCCGCCTCCTCCACCTGCCGACGATTGCGGACAAGACGTTCCTCATCACGATCACCGACCGTTCCGTGACGGGCCTCGTGGCGCGTGACCAGATGGTCGGCCCCTACCAGCTGCCGGCGGCGGACTGCGCCGTGACGACGATGGGCTACAAGACGCTCAACGGACAGGCGATGGCGACGGGCGAACGCAGTCCGGTCGCGCTCGTCTCCGCGCCGGCGTCCGGCCGCCTCGCCGTCGCGGAAGCGCTCACGAATCTCGCCGCCGCCGACTGCGGCGACATCCGCAATGTCCGTCTCTCCGCCAACTGGATGGCGCCGTGCGGCGAACCCGGCGAAGACGCGAACCTCTACGACACGGTGGAGGAACTGGGCCTTCGCTTCTGCCCCGCGCTGGGCGTCTCCATTCCCGTGGGCAAGGACAGCTGCTCGATGCACACCACGTGGACGGACTCGAAGGGCGTCGACCACCGCCAGGTGGCGCCGCTCTCGCTCGTCGTCTCGTCCTTCGCGCCCGTCGCGGACGCCACGCTCACGGTGACGCCCGACCTCAAGCGCGACGCGGCCGGCAGCGTGCTGCTGTCCGTCGACCTCAGTCGCGGCGCGAACCGCCTCGGCGCCTCCTGCCTCGCGCAGGTCTACAACCAGCTCGGCAACGAGACGGCCGACGCCGATGCGAAGACGCTCAAGGCGTTCTTCAACGCGATGCAGACGATCGTGCGCAGGGGGCTGGCGCTCGCCTACCACGACCGCAGCGACGGCGGTCTGGCCGTGACGCTGGCCGAAATGGCCGTCACGGGCGGCGTCGGCCTTGACGCGACGCTGCCGGACGGCGATGCGCTTTCCGTCCTCTTCAGCGAAGAGCCGGGCGCCGTGCTCCAGGTCGCCGTCGAAAATCTCGTGGACGTGCTCGCTGTCTTCGCCGAGGCGGGGCTGGGCGACGCCGTCCAGCGCATCGGCGCGTTGACGGACGACCGTTCGTTCACGATCCGCGTGGGCTTCCGCCGCGCGATCGCGACGGACATCACGGCGATCCGCCGCGCGTGGTCGGAAACGACGTACCGGATGCAGGCGCTGCGCGACAACCCGGTCACGGCCCGCGAGGAGTACGACAACGGCCTCGACGAGAACGACCCCGGCCTGACGTTCCATCTCACCTACGATCCGGAAGCGGCGGTCAAGACGTCGAAGACGGCGGGCGGCAAGCCGCGCATTGCGATTCTGCGCGAACAGGGCGTGAACGGCCACGTCGAAATGGCGGCGGCGTTCGCACTGGCCGGGTTCGAGAGCGTGGACGTCCACATGACGGATCTGCTCGCCGGGCGCGTGGATCTGGCCGACTTCCAGGGGCTTGTCGCCTGCGGCGGCTTCAGCTACGGCGACGTGCTGGGCGCGGGTTCCGGCTGGGCGCGTTCGATTCTCTTCAACGCGAAGCTCAAGGCGATGTTCCGCAAGTTCTTCCACCGCAAGGACACGTTCTCGCTCGGCGTGTGCAACGGCTGCCAGATGCTCTCGCAGCTCAAGGACCTCATTCCCGGCGCGGCGGACTGGCCGGAGTTCAAGCGCAACGTCTCCGAGCAGTTCGAGGCGCGGTTCTGCACGCTCGAAGTGCTGGACTCGCCGTCGATCTTCTTCAAGGGCATGGCGGGCAGCCGCGTGCCGATCGCCGTCGCGCATGGCGAAGGGCGCGTCGTGTTCCCGGCGGACGCGAAGCCCGAAAAGGCGTTTGCCGCGCTGCGCTACGTGGACGGCCGCGGACAGGCGACGGAACGCTATCCGTGGAATCCGAACGGGTCGGCGGGCGGTCTGACGTCCTTCACGTCGAAGGACGGCCGCGCGACGATCATGATGCCGCATCCGGAACGCGGCTTCCGCGCCAGCCAGCTGTCGTATCGCGGCGGCTGTTTCGCGAAGGAGTCCGGCCCGTGGCTGCGGATGTTCCGCAACGCCTATGCGTTCGCCGTCCAGGCGCGCGGTTGAAAGGGACATTGCGATGGCCGAAACGAAACAGGACGCGAAGGCGAAGCAGACGTTTGAAACCGCGCTGAAGGCGCTGGAAACGCTCGTCGCCCAGATGGAGTCCGGCACGTTGTCGCTGGACGACATGATGAAGAACTTCGAGAAAGGGCGCGAGCTCGTGAAGTTCTGCACGGCCGAACTGAACGGCATCCAGCAGCAAATCGAGAAGGTCGTGAACGCGGCCGCCACGCCGCCCGTGACGGAACCGCTCAATCTCCAGAAGAAATGACGTGCCCGAAAGCCGAATCATGATATGTCCTTCTTCGCATTGACCAGCAGTACGTGGAGCGGCCTGTCCGACGGCGTGGCGATTCTCATCATCGCCGCGCTGCTCGTGTGCGGGGCGTTGCTGGGCTATGCGTTGCGCGCGTTCATCGGCCGCGTTCGCGCGGAATCGATCGAGCGGCGGTTGCGTCTGCGGACGGCGGAATGCGAATCGGAAATCAAGGCGCGTCTGAAAGAGGCCGACATCGCCGCGCGCGCGACGGTGCTGAAAGCAAAGGAGGAGTTTGCGGCGTCGACGAAGAAACGCCTCGCCGAACTCCAGGCCGTTGAGGAACGGCAGACGCGGCGCGAGGACAATCTGGATCGCAAGGCGGCGAATTTGGATGCGCGTGAAACGGCTGTGGCGGCGCGGGCGACGGCGGCGGAACAGGCCGAGACGGCCGCGCGTGAAATGTCGGCCGCCGCAGACCAACGGTTTCAGACCCTCGCCCGCATGACGCACCAGGAGGCGCGGCGGGAGATTCTGGCGCGGGCGAACGCCGAACTTCGTGCCGACGCAGCCATCCTGTCGCGGCGCATCCAGGAGGCGGCGCGGGAACAGGGCGCGGCGCGTGCGGCGAAAATTGTGGCCGAGGCGATTCAGCGGTGCGCCGTGGCGCAAGTCAGCGAATGGACGACGACGGCGATGGCGTTGCCGTCGGCGGAGATGAAGGGGCGGCTCGTCGGTCGCGACGGGCGCAACATTCGCGCGTTCGAGGCGGCGACGGGCGTGTCGCTCGTGCTGGATGAAACGCCGGAGACGGTCGTGTTGTCGGCGTTCAATCCCGTCCGCCGCGAAGTGGCCCGCCGGGCGTTGACGGTGCTGTTGGCCGATGGACGCATTCATCCCGCCGCAATCGAGGCGGCCGTGGCGACGGCGGAACAGGCCGTGACGCAGGACATGGTGGAGGCGGGAACGTCGGCCGCGATGGAGGCCGGCGTCACGGGGCTGGGCGCGGAGACGTTGCGGCTGATGGGGACGCTTGCGTATCGGACGTCGTGGACGCAGAACGTGCTGCGTCATTCCGTCGAAGTCGCGTTGTTGACGGGCGCGTTGGCGGCGGAGATGGGGTTGGATGTCGACCATGCGCGGCGAGTCGGCTTCCTTCACGACATCGGCAAGGCGTTGACTATCGAGCAGAAGGGCGCCCATGCGCCGCTGGGCGCTCAGTGGCTCAAGGCGCACGGCGCGTCCGCGTCGGTGTGCGCCGCCGTGGCGGCGCACCATGGCGATCCGGGCACGGACGGCGGCGTGTACGGTGTTTTGTGTGCGGCGGCGGATGCGATTTCGTCGGCGCGGCCGGGCGCCCGTCGCGAGACGGCGGGGACGTACGTGGCGCGGCTTGAACAAGTGGAGCGTCTGGCGCGTGCACACGCCGGCGTGACGAGCGCATTCGCCGTGCAGGCCGGCCGCGATCTGCGGGTGATTGTGGATCCGGCGGCCGTGACGGATGCCGAAGCGTCCGTGTTGGCGGGCGAGATTTGCCGTGAGATTTCCGCGCAGACGACGATTCCCGGCCTTGTGCGCGTGACGGTCGTACGGGAATTGCGGTGCGTTGAATACGCGAAATGAGCAAGTGAAAGGAGTGCGGACATGAAGAGAGTTCTGTTTTGGACGTTAACGTGCGTGTTGGGCGTACAGGCGGGCTTGGTCGAAGAGACGAAGTCGCGGCCGGTGCTGGCGGGTGCGGTCGTGCTGGCGCCGTTCGAGACAGTGTCGGCGAAAGTGACGAATCTGGGCGCGACGATCAACAACCCGCTCGTGCCCATGCTTGTCTGCACGGCGCTCCAGCAGCAGCTGACGCAGACCTACGGGGCGTTCCGGTCGGATGCGCCGATGGGCTGGCTGAGTTATGTGCAGACGCCCGCGTTCGACATTGCGGCGACGAACGACGATCGTGTGGCCGTGGCCGATCTGGCCGAGATTGTCTTCGTCTATCCGAGCGTCGACAAGGCGGCGGGGATGCTGTTGAACAATCCGGGATCGACGAAGACGCCCGACGGCGCCATTCGTCTGCTGCCGAGCGAAACGCGCCCGAAGGAATTGTATGCGCGGTTTACGGCGGATGGCCGCCACTGCGCGTTCGCGTCGTCTGCCGCGCTTGCGGCGCAGGCGTTGGCGGACTTCGCGAAAGTCGATCGGTCGGACGCGCCGGGCGGGACGCGCCCGTTGGCGACGGTCTCCGTGACGACGCGCGGGTTGACGGTCATCGCGTCCCATTATCGGGGGCTTGACGTTGCCGTGAACACGGAGGAGAAGGAGGCGTCTGCGGCGGCCGTCGAGCGCAAGATCCAGGAGATGCTGACGGCGCGGAACAAGCGTCAGATGGCGCAGTTGGGACAACTCGCGGGCATTGAGATGACGCTGGATCTGGATGCGCAGGGGTTGTCGGTGGTCGGCAAGGCGCAGGCGAAGCCCGGCCGCACGACGGCGACGGCGGGGTTCCGTCTCCCGGCGGGCGCGTTCGACCGGCTGCCGTCGTCCGCGATGCTCTTCGGCGCGGGGAGTGTCTACGACATGAGTGGCTATGCGTCCGCCGCCGACTTCACGGCAGACCGGACGTTCTTTACGACGCTCGTCGAATGTCTGCCCGAACTCGCGGCACAGGACAAATCGAAAAGCGTTTCGCAGACGTGCGTGGTCGAGTTGAAGAATATGCTCGTGGAGGCGTTGTCGGCTTTTCCCGTGCCGACGGCGACGGACTGGGAGGCGACGGCCGTGGTGTGCGATGTGGCGCGTCATCCCGCACTCGTGTCCGTGGGCGAGCGGGCGGCCTCGGTGCAGTGGAACGCCGTGGGCGACAAGATGATGGCGCGTTTGGCGGCCTGGCTGGAGAAGGTTTACCCGAAAACGAAGTTTTTGACCGTGGCCGGCGCGGGCGACTACCGGATTGATTGCCACGCGGTGATTGACCATGCGGGCGCTCAGGCGGGTATCAAACCGACGGATGCGGCGGCGAAGGATCTGGCGGACGGCAAGAAGAATCTCGCGGACATTCTAGGCGGCGCGACGTTGCAGATTCGGACGACGGGCGAAGGGACGGCGTACCAGACGACGCTGGCGTATTCGGGTTTCAAGTCGGCGGCGGGGGGAATGACGCCCGAAGCGCGTTTGGCGGCCGCCTTGCCGGAAGTGGCGAAGGAACGCCCCTCCGCCGCGTTCTACGCGACGCCCTATGCGTTTGTGCGCGACGTCGTGCTGCCAATCGTCGTCAAGTTGACGGAGAAGGAGACGTCGGAGCAGTGTGCGGCGATGATGAAGGCGATGACGCCGGCGGCGGCGAACAGCGCCTGGGCGGGCGCGACGTGGAACGACGCGGACGGGTCGATCCGTTTCGTTTCCCGCATTACGTCGAACGAACTCAAGAACTTCGGCGCGGCGTTCAACGCTTTCACGGCGGCGTCGATGTCCGCCGCGCTGAGCGGCGATGATGCGGAAGAAGACGCCGAGGACGACGAATGACGCACCGTCCGTGCGGGAGTTCCTTTTTCAAAGGAGGCACATGATATAATGGCTTGTTGTATGAAAGTTCCGAATGAAGAGAAGATTGCCGGGCTGGTCAGAGAGCTGCTGGTGGAACTCGGCGAAGACCCCGACCGAGATGGCTTGTTGAAGACGCCCATGCGCGTGGCGAAGTCGCTTGCGTTTCTGACGCGCGGCTACCGCCAGACGCCGAAGGAGGTTTTGAACGAGGCCGTGTTCGAGGCCGAGGCGAACCACATGATTGTTTTGAAGGACATCGAGGTCTACTCGATGTGCGAGCATCACATGCTGCCGTTCTTCGGCACGTGCGCGATTGGCTACATCGCGAAGAACAAAGTGCTGGGCGTATCGAAACTCGCGCGAATCGTTGACGTCTTTGCCCGCCGGCTGCAGATCCAGGAACGTCTGACCGAACAGGTCGCCGCCGCGATCGAGGAAATGGCCGGCGCGGAGGGCGTGGGCGTCGTCTTCAAATGCCGCCATCTCTGCATGATGATGCGCGGCGTGGAGAAGCAGAATTCAGAGATGGTCACGTCGGCGATGCTGGGCAGTTTTCGGTCGGACGAAAAAGTCCGCCAGGAGTTTCTGTCGCTCATCCGCTGACGGCGGTGCGCACGGAACGTGGCACGACGGATGGTGAATATCCACGGAAAGAAGGAATGGGAATGATGTCGAATCGTTTGTTGCTGAAAGGACTATGCGCCAGTGGCGCGTTGTTCGCAGGTGTTTTGTGTGCCGTCGCGGGCGGAGGTGCGGAAAAGGCCGATCCGCGTACGCGCACGTTCGTGTCGCCCGTGCGTGTCGTCTGGACATCGCAGGGTGCGACATACGGTGACCGCGCGTCCGTCAAGGACGCCGAGGCGTTGTTGCGGCCGGTGCATGGGCAGGTGCCCGAACGCCAGTGGGGGCAACCGAGCGGCTGCACGTTGGAGAATCGCGGGGCGCCGGCCGGCCTTGTGCTGGACTTCGGTCGTGAACTCCACGGCGGCCTTCACATCGCCAACGGGGCGCAGGGACAGCCGGGGATGCGCGTCCGTCTCCGTTTCGGTGAATCGGTGGGCGAGGTGATGGCCGAGTTTGGCGAGAAGAGCGCGACGAACGACCATGCGATTCGCGATTCGATCGAGACGCTGCCCGCGTTCGGCGGGCGCGAGTTCGGCAACACCGGTTTCCGTTTTGTCCGGATCGACCTCGTGTCCACGGGGCGGCTGACGCTGGAAAACGTTCGCGCCGTGTCGCTGATGCGGCCGATGGCGCGTGTCGGGGCATTCAAGTCGAGCGACGCGCGTTTGAACGCCGTGTGGGAAACGGCCGTCCGCACTGTCCATCTCTGCTGTCAGGACTACCTTTGGGACGGCATCAAGCGCGACCGTCTTGTGTGGTTGGGCGACACGCATCCCGAAACACGCGCGATTCTTTCGGTCTTCGGCGCGGCGGCGGTCTTGCCCGAATCGCTCGACTACGCCATTGCCACCACGCCCACGAACACGTGGATGAACACGATGCCGAACTACACGTTGTGGTTTCTCCGCAACGTGCATGACTGGTATGCCTACACGGGCGACGCGGGTTACGTCCGCGCGCGCGCCGCCTATTTGAAGGCGACGATCGATCGTGTTCTCGGCCACATGGACGCGGACGGGCATTCGACGATGCCGGGCTTTCTCGACTGGCCCACGCAGCACAACCAGCCCGCCGTCGTGGCCGGTACGCAGGCGCTTCACGCCCTCGCGCTGGATGACGCGGCCGTGTTGGCGGACGTGATGGGCAATGCCGCGTTGGCGGCGCGGTGCCGTGCGGGCGCGGCGAAGTTGCGGACGATTCATCCCGAACCCGAGGGCGCCAAGTCTGCGGCCGCGCTTCTTGCGTTGGGCGGATTGCGGACGCCGAAGGAGATGTTCGATCAGGTTCTGGGACAGAAGGGTCTGGCGGGCGTCTCGACGTTCTACGGCTACTACATGCTGGAGGCCATGAGCGCGGCGGGGCGGAACCAGCACGCGCTGAACACGGTGCGCGACTACTGGGGCGCAATGCTTGACATGGGCGCGACGAGCTTTTGGGAGGACTTCAACGTCGCCTGGACGAACAACGCCACGCGCATCGACGAGTTGCCCGCGCCGGGCAAGAAGGATATCCACGGCGACTTCGGCGAATTCTGCTATCCGGGCTATCGCCATTCACTCTGCCACGGATGGAGCGCCGGTCCGGCGGCCTGGTGCATCAACCACGTGTTGGGGCTTCAGGCCATGGATGTCGGGTGTAAGACGATACGGGTCAAACCGTTCCTCGGCGACCTCCAGTGGGCCGAAGGGGCGTTGGCCACGCCGTTCGGCCCGGTGCGCGTCCGCCATGTGAAAAAGCCGGACGGCACGATTGAAACGGCCGTCGAGGCGCCGCATGGCGTTAAGATCGTCCGGGAATAGAACGCCGCCCGGCAAACGTGTTCTCGCAACAAGGAATCGATTATGCTGACCGTGCTTGACCATCCGCTCGTCCATCACCGTCTCGCCTATCTGCGTGACGCGAAGACGCAGCCCAAACTCTTCCGCGAACTCGTGAGCGAGTTGACGACCTTTCTCGCGTTCGAGGCGTTGAAAGATCTGGCCACGGAGGATGTCGTCGTCCAGACGCCGCTGACGAAAACGGTCGGCCGCAAGGTGTCCGAAACGGTTGTGCTGGTGCCAATTCTTCGCGCGGGCATGGGAATGCTTGACGCGATGTTGCACGTGTTGCCGTTCGCGAAGGTCGGTGTGCTCGGGATGCAACGCAACGAGGAGACGGCCGAACCCGTCCCCTACTACGCGAAAGTCCCGCCGGCGAAAGGCGGCGAGCGCGTGCTCGTGATCGATCCGATGTGCGCGACGGGCGGCAGTGCTGTGGATGCCGTGGCGCAGTTGAAGAAACTGGGCTATCGGAAGATTTCATTTCTCTGCATCGTCTCCGCGCCGGAAGGGATTGCCCGTTTCGAGGCGCAGCACCCCGACGTGCCGATCGTGGCGGCGGCGAAAGACGAACGCCTCAACGACCATTTCTACATCGTGCCGGGGTTGGGCGATGCCGGCGACCGCATTTTCGGAACGCTCTGATGGTGCGTCGTATCCAGCCGTGTGTCATGACAATCGCCGGCAGCGATTCCGGCGGTAACGCGGGCGTGAACGCGGATTTGCGCACGTTCCACGGGTATGGTCTGCACGGGTGTACGGTGTTCGCGGCGTTGACGGCGCAGAATCCGAAAGCCGTCCGTGCCGTTCACTTCGTTCCGCCGACGTTCATCGCCGCGCAGTTGGATGCCATTTTCGAGATGTACGCCGTGAAGGCGCTGAAGACGGGGATGCTCGCCACGGTGGCGGCGATTGAGACGGTGGCGGCGAAACTGCGGACGAAGCCGCGCATCAAGAAAGTCATCGACCCCGTGATGGTGGCGACGAGCGGCGCGACCTTGCTTGCGGACGATGCGCGCGCGGCGTTGGAGGAACTTCTGTTGCCGCAGGCCACGTTGATTACGCCGAACCTGCCAGAGGCCGAAGTGTTGCTGGGAGACGTTCTTGCGTCGCGAACGGACATGGAACGCGCGGCGCGGGCCTTGGCGAAAAAATACGGATGCGCCGTTCTCGTCAAGGGCGGTCATGCCGTGGACGTGCGGGAAAGCGTGAAATCGACCGCTTGCGCGGCGGACGTGTTGTTCGACGGGCGCCGCTTGTCGTGGTTCGCGAAACCTGTCATCCCGCATCCCGTCTCCACGCACGGCACGGGCTGTTCTCTCGCGGCCGCGCTGACGTGCGAACTGGCGCGTGGCGCCTCGTGCGCGGCGGCTGTCGAAGGGGCTAAGAATTTCGTTTACGAAGCTATACGGTTATCGTATCATATAGGACGCAACTGCGGCGTACTGGGTATGCCGGAAAGGAAGAAGTAGGACGATGGCGAAAGACGAAAACATGGTACAAGACGACTATTCCGCCGATGAGCTGATCATCCGCAAAAAGAAGGCGCCCGAACTGAAAGAGGGCGTCACGGCCGAGAGCGTGTTGGCAAGCGCGGCACAGGCTTTGGAGGCCGTGCGGGCCAAAAGCCCGCTCGTGCATTGCATGACCAACGTGGTCGCGGCGAATTTCACGGCGAACGCGCTGTTGGCGTTTGGCGCCCAGCCGGCCATGGTGGAAGACGTTGGCGAGGTGTCGCAATTCTCGACGGTCGCCGATGCCGTGCTGGTCAACCTCGGCACGGTGACGAAACCGCAGGGCGACGCGATGCGCGCGGCCGTTTCCCATGCGAACATGGGCGGGCGTCCCTGGGTGCTCGATCCCGTGGCCGTGGGATCGCTGCTGCCGTTGCGCACGTTTCTCGCGAAGGAGTTGATGCGTCGCTTCCCGGCCGTCATTCGTGGCAATGCATCCGAAATCGCCTACCTCGCCGGCAACGAGAAGGTGGCAAGTCGGGGCGTTTCGGCGGCCGTGACGAGCGACGAAGTGGCGCCGCTCGTGGGCCGTCTGGCCGCCGTCACGCACGCGGCCGTGCTGGTGACGGGCGCGGTGGACTATGTGGCGCTGGAAGGCGCGCCGCTTGTGGCGATCGAAAACGGGACGCCGCTCATGACGCGCGTGACGGGCGTTGGTTGTGTGCAAGGTGCGCTTGCGGCCGCGTTTCTCGGTGCGCTCGGCGGCAAGGCCCGGTGGGAGGCCGCTTTGGCGGCGGCGCTCGTGCCGGCGATTGCTGGCGAGATGGCGGCCGAAAAGGCCACGACGCCCGGCAGCTTCCAGGCGGCTTATCTCGATGCGCTCGATGCGATCACGCCGCAGGACGTATTGACGCGCGGTCGTGTGCAGATCCATGCGTCGTAAAAGGCGTTCAGGCCAATCCTTATTTCGTCTCCGGTTGTAACGCGATTTGGAGGCGTCTCAAAGTGTCCCAGCGTACGGGACACTTTTTCTTTTCCAATTTCGCGGCCTCTCCACGGTTGACAAGAAAAAAAAAATGCATATAATTTTTGCTGTACGGCGGGAAAGGTCTTCCCGGCGACGGATTGTCAATCGGGTTGATAGGAGATGGTCGATGACCGTAAAACATGTGGCATGTGTGGCGTTCGGACTCGCGCTGGCGGGATCGTTGGCGGCGGAGACATGGTATTTGAAGGGCGGTGGCGCACATCGCATCGTGGACAACGGAAAGAGCGACTGGGGTTACGACTGGTACGCGACGGGCGAGAACGGGAACTGGACGAACGCCCTTGGCGCCGTCGGCGTTCCCGCCGAAGGGGATGTGGTCGTCATTCCGGCGAAGGATCCGGCCGCAGACAAAGACACCGTTACGTTTTCGGCCAGCGGCGGGAGCGATGGCAGTCGGACGAAGCCGATCGACGCATTGATCGCGTTGGGGAAGACGTGTCTGCACCAGGGGACGCTCGTGCTGCGCGCAGGCGGCGCGGGGTTGTCCATCGGCGGAAACAGCATCTGGTGGTCGGGGATTGAATGCGTGCCCCGTGGCGAGGACGATTTAGACGCGCAAAGCGTTGTGCTCACCGTGCCGAAGAACGTGACCTTTCAACTTCAGAAGGGTGTCGTCAGTTCGGGTCCGTCATTTACCAAGGCGGGCGACGGCACGTTCGTGAACTTCTGCGAGGGCGACACGGGCTACGCATTGACGGATTTATATAACATGACCGTCCGATTGCAGGGCGGTACGTTCGTGAACAACATGTCGCGCCCCGCGAAGGGCGTCCGTTTCGTCTTTGATTCGGACGATCCAAATGTTCGCCTCGCGCTGGGGCGAACGGGAGCGGCCAACTATTGGAATTGGGCAATCGAGGATGGCGCGATCGAGGAGACGGACGCGGTTCAGAATACGGAACACGGCATCACGACCACGCATACGGATCGGAACCACTATCTCACGATCTGTGGAACGCCGACGGTCAACCCGATGCGGTTCACGGGGGCGTTCTACGAAAAGGCGGGATTGGTGTGGAATCCCACGACGGCGGATGCGGAATTCGTGATCGCGAAATCAATTTCGCCGACGACGGGCGGGCTGCTCGTGTCGAACGGCGTAGTTCGCCTTTCCGAGGGTGCCACATTTTCCAAGTTGTCGCGGTTGGACGTCGCGGGCGCCACGGCGCGTCTCGTTGTCGATTCGGGTGCGGGCGTCGCCTTTCAGGCGCAGGACGTCCGTGTGTCCGATGGTGCAAAAATCGTTGTCGGGCAGGGCGTGACGATTTCGTTCACGGCCGCAACAGTTGACGGTGTCGCGCTCGCGCCGGGATTCCACACGGTGGCCACAGCGGCGACGTGGTTGGAAGGCGACGGTTGCGTGTATGTGTCGGGCGGCGAAACGCCGCAAATGAGTGCGGACACATGGACGGGCGCAGGGGCGGACACGGCGTTGACAACGGCCGCGAACTGGTCAACAGGTGAAACGCCCGATTTCACGACAGGTGGCCTTGTCGCTACGTTCGCGACGGGCGGTTCACGCGCGACGTTCGTGGGCGACACGATGCTCCGTTTGGCCGGCATCGTCTTCACGCAGCCGTTCACGCTGGACACGGCGGCGGATGCGAAGGGGATGTTGCTGCTGGGCGCGAACGGCATTTCGACTCCGGCGACCGAGACGGCCCAGACGTATGGCATTGGCTGGCCAATCGTGGCCGTTGCACCGCAGACGTGGACGGCTAAATCGAACACGACTGTCCGCTACACGACACCGGTGTCGGGATTGTCCACGTTCGATCGGATCGTCGTGGACGGCGAAGGGCGAACGGAATTTCTCGCGGCGAACACGTTTCCGAACGACATGATGCTCACGAACGGTACCGTCCGTTTCGCGGGTGACAACGCGATGGGGGCGGCGACGGGTACGACGTGGGGCGATTCCGATCGGATGCTGCTCGTCTTCGGCGGTGGCGTGAACGTACGTCCTCTACAGTTGTTCATGCCGAGCGGGAGCAAGGACAACCGTATCCGTTTCGAGGCCGGGACGACGAACCGTTTTGAAGGGAAGGTCATGTTCGGTATCGAGTCTGGTTCTCCCTATCGGACGATGCAGACGGCGATGTTGTTGGGACGGGACGCCGAGGTCACGTTTGCGGGCGGGTTGCACGTCCATTATCAGAACCACAACATCGCGGGCCCCGCGCACATCATCGTCACGAATCGGCCGCTCATGGTACGTGATCGGTTCTGCCTCTATGCCAAAGATCTCGTCTACGACCTCTGCGTGGCGAACAATCGCGTGAGCGGCAATTCGAGTTTCTGGAACGCCGGAACGCTCCGTACTTTGGTTCCATATGCACTTGAAAAGAATGCGCAGGGACAGGTGTCGCGTGTCCAGATGAACGGAACCGATTTTACGCTCGACCTCTGCGGCAACGACCAGTCGATGGGCGTCCTGGACGGGCGCAACGGGACGATCACGAGCGCGACGCCCGCGTTCTTCCACGTCGCGCAGAACCACATTCCGCAGTCGTGGGACAATGGGAATGTCTCGGGCAAGCCTAATGTCGGCATTACGAACGCCGTCGTCTTCACGGGCGGGGCGGGGCTTTCGCTCGACGCGGAATTGAAGGATTTCCCGCACGTGCTGACGGCGACGAGTTCGTCGTCGGGCATGGTGCAGGTGACGTCAGGCCGTCTGACGCTTGCCGCGCCGAACGGGTCGTGGACGAACGCGACGGCGGCCGTCGTGGGCGGCGGCACGCTCGTGCTGGAACACGCGCAGGCGATCGGGCGCGAGACAGACATCCTCTTCGAGGGAACGGACGGGCGGCTTGAACTTGCGGCCGGCGTGGCGCAGAAATGCCGCGACCTCTATTTCGACGGCGTTCGCCAGCGTCCCGGCACGTACGGCAGTTCGCAGAGTGGTGCGCAGCACAAAGACGACGCGCGTTTCACCGGCACGGGCGTGCTGAACGTCCTGTCCGACGGCAAGGGCTTCATGCTCATCCTTCGTTAACGGCGAATCGTCGCTCCTGCGGTTAGTCAAAAAAAAAGAACGCCGAAAAGCTGAAGGTCTTGCACGGGCGGGTCGAAAAACTACGCACAGATTGTTCGCGTCCCACGGGCACGTGTATTGTGCTATAATTCCGCCATGTTCTTCTTCCACGAATTTGTCTTTCGGATTTGGGCGGTGCGACCGCAGGAGCGCGGCGTGGCATGACTCGGACGCGGCAGGCCTGGTTGTCTTTTCTCGCCACGCGGCTCGTCGGCATTTGTGTCGATACGGCCGTCATGGGGGCGGCGTACGTGGGTGCGTTCGCCCTGCGGTTCGATTTTCGGGAACCGACGTGGGGCTGGGCGGGTGTCGCGCTGAGTTTCATCGCCGTCTGGGCCGCCCAGATGGTGAGTCTCGTCGCCACGGGGTGCTACGGGTTGCCGTGGCGACGGACGGCACTCGTCGATCTGCCGCGTTACGTGGCGGCGGTGTTGCTTTCTGGCACGGTGCTGACGGGGCTTCGCTTTCTGCTGTCTTCGCCTGAACAGGCGGCGTTGCGTCCGCCATACTCGATCACATTGATCAACATGGTGCTGTGGCTGGTGGGGCTTGTCGCCGTGCGTTTCCTCTGGCGGGTCTACAAGATGTCCACGCCGGCGGTGGCAGAGCTTCTGAACCGCGACGAGGCGCGGCTCGATTCGCCGGATGTCGTCGCGTTGCTACACGGCGCGTGTGTGATGGTGACGGGTGCTGGCGGGTCGATTGGTCGTGAACTCGTCCGCCAGATCGTGCGGAACGGCCCGCGTCAAGTGTTGTTGGTGGAACGTGGCGAGAACGCGCTCTACGAAATCGACCGCGAAATTCGCCAGCTGGGGACGGACGTCGAATGTCTGCCGCAGATGGTAGATATTGCCGACGCGCCGCGAATGCGCGCGTTGTTCGCCCGGTACCGGCCGGACGTCGTGCTTCACGCCGCCGCTTACAAGCACGTACCGATGGTTGAGGCCAACCCGCGCGAAGGGTTGTGCAACAACACCGTCGCCACGCGTCGGCTCGGCGAGATGGCGCGCGCGGCGGGTGTTCGGCGGTTTGTGATGATTTCGACGGACAAAGCCGTCAACCCCGTGGGGGTGATGGGGATTACGAAGCGGATGGCCGAAATCCTGCTGATGGATCTCAACGGTGGCGGGACGTCGTTCTGCGCCGTTCGCTTCGGCAACGTGCTGGGGTCGAGCGGCAGTGTGGTGCCGCTCTTCCGCGAGCAGATTGCGCGGCGGTTGCCTGTGACGGTGACGCATCCCGACATGAAACGCTACTTCATGACGGTCTCCGAGGCTGTCGGTCTCGTGCTGGAAGCGGCCGCGTTGGCGAAGGGCGGCGAAGTGTTCGTGCTCGACATGGGACAACCTGTGCGCATTGTCGATTTGGCTGAACAGATGATCCGCCAGGCCGGTTTTCGTCCGTACGTGGACGTCCCCATTCGGTTCACGGGCATTCGTCCCGGCGAAAAGCTTTTTGAGGAACTGGATGTGAGTGAGCGGAGCGCGTTTAAGACTGGCCATGCGCGGATTTTCGTGAGCCGGAACGCGACTGGCGATGCGGCGACCGTCCAGACGCTCGTGCAGGATCTCACGGAACGTCCGCATGACGACGCGGACATCCGTACGCAGTTGAAGGACTGGGCGAAATAGACGGATCGCATCCATGCGCTGGAACGCGCGGCGCCGGTCGCCATCGCCGTCGTGGAGGTCTGCGGTTCGCGCGGCTGGAACTGGTTCGATCTTGATTGAGCGGACGCTTGTCGTTTTTGGGCGTTCCTCGTCGTTCCGTCAGCGGCGCGAACCCTGAATGCGTCCCTGCGCGTCGCGGTAGGTTGTTCGTCCCGTACGATCGGTCGTGGCCGAACCTTGGGTACGTCCCTGTACGTCGCGGTAGGTCGTGCGTCCCGTGCGGTCGGTCGATGCCGTTCCCTGAATGCGTCCCATCGAATCGCGATAGGTCGTGCGTCCCGTGCGGTCGGTTGAAGCCGTTCCTTGGATGCGTCCTTGCGCGTCGCGATAGGTCGTGCGTCCCGTACGGTCGGTTGTGGCCGTGCCTTGGATGCGTCCCATCGAATCGCGATAGGTCGTACGTCCCGTACGGTCGGTTGTGGCCGTTCCCTGGTTGCGTCCCAATGAATCGCGGAACGTCTGGCGCATGGTCTGGGCGGACAACGTCGCCGATAGACTGGCGAACAGCAGTGTGGCGAGTAAAATGCGAATGTCTTTCATGTGGCCTCCTTGCAAACGACGATGCGCGTAGTATGTCAAAATCGAACGGAATTGTCCAGCGGGGGATTGACAAGAAGAAAAAAAAATGGCTAAAATAATGGCATTCATTTCATGGAGTAGAGTTGTCCATAAATTTGGAATGCAAAGTAGAGGTGACCTATGCACATCAGGAAAACAGGAATGGGTTGTGTGCTGGCCGGCGTATTGGCGTCGACCGGGTTCGGCGGGGCCGTGGTGTCGGACGATGGCGCGACGCTCATCTTGTCGGCCGACGCGGGTGAGACGCTGACCTACTCGGACGCCTTGGCCGGCACGGTGACGAAGATTCTCAAAATCGGGAAAGGGCGCTATGTTTTCGCGCCCACGACGCATACGTTCGGCGGCGCGATTGAAATCCAGGAGGGTGTGCTGTCCGGCAATCGCAGCCATTTCGGCAACCCCTCCGCCTGGAAGATTCTGCCGGAGGGGAGTGTGACGGAACATTCCGCCGGTACGGCGGGCGCGACGCTCCTGTTCGACGTGCGGCCGGACGACTACGCGGCTGGCGAGAATGAAAAGCCGACGGGGGCATTGGAAATCGGCGGTTCGGGTTTCGAGGGGCAGGGCGCGTTCTACTTCACGATGCTCCCGAACGGAAACGGCTCTGGCAATACCCTCAGCACGTCGCACTGGGCATTCAAGGGTGGCGTGAAACTGACGGCGGACACGACCGTGGGCGGCGGCCGTTTCGGCTTCAATACGATGGACATGCAGGGGTACGACCTCTACACGTACTGCACGAACGGGCAGGCGCAGTACGAAATGTATGGGCAAATCAAAAACGCGGGGAACATCCGCCTCAAGAAGGGGGAACTTCTTTTTGAGCGGGTCGCGGGGTTTTCACCCGCCGTGACGACGCAGTGCGTTGCGATGGCCGATGGGACGACCATACGGATGTACGATTCGCCGACGGACAATGCCATGACGACGCTGGGGATTCGTCTGGAGGATAACGCCACGGCCAAGATTCTGGCGACGGGCGGCTCCGACATCCACTACGGGCGGAACGTTTGGAAGGGGGACGTACATCTGGACAGGGGGCGGCAACTGAAGTTGATGGCGGATCGCGAGATGACGCTTGACGGCGCAATGGACGGCTCGGCGGATCTCTACAAAGGCGGTTCGTACGCCGCGACGATCACGTCCAACGCGACGCACGAGTTCCGTTCGCTGACGGTCGAGAAGGGAACGCTGGCACTCGGGCGGAACGCCGACGATACGCCCTATTCCGTCACGAACATTTGGGCGGTGGCGGGTTCAGCGGCGGGCTGGGATTGTGCGCGGCTTGACTTGGGGGTGGATCTGCGGACGATGTCGGCGGTCCGCACGTCGTCGTCGGAGGTCATCCGTATCGGATACAATGGCGGATCGGGCAATCAGTACGGCATCGTCTCGATTGGCGACGGGGCCGTGGTGTCGAACGAGTTTATCATCGGCATGGGTAATGACACGCGGAACGCCATGGGCGCCGTGTACATGGGCGACGCGACGGTCTACTGGAAGGCGGGTTCCGGTAACGACGGCTTCATCGGCTCAAATGGAAAAGGTTCCGGTTTCTTCCTCCAGAACGGCGGCACGTTGACGCATACCGGCTATATGAATTTGGGGGCGCACGGTCGCGGCGTTTTTGTCCAGCGGGGCGGTCTGCATGAGATTCTCGGTTGGAATCCGCTCAAGATCGCGCGTACGGGTGCACCGTCGTATGGACTCTACCATCAGTCGGGCGGTACGCTCAAAGGGCAGAACATTTGGATGTGTTACGACTATCGCACGAATTGTGTGGATGTCCAGGCGGTCGTTACGACGACGGGGCGCGGCTCGCGCATTGAGATGGACCGGACGCGCCTGTTCGTGTCGCGCCGGAACGTGGAGGGTGTCGTCAATGTGGCCGACGGCGCGGTTTGGTGCGGGCAGATCTATAAGGATGTCGAGGCGAAGGACGTTATCTGGGACATGGTTAAGGACATCTGCCCGGACACGAAACTCTACGTGAACCTGAACGGCGGCATTCTGACGGCGAAGACGGCGGACGTGCTGGGCGCGGACGCTTCCCATGCGCCGGATCGCGTGACGGTCTACGAAGGCGGCGTGACGCTCGACGCCTCGGCTGCCGATCTTGTCTTCCATGCGCCGTTCGAGAAGCCCGTCGGTCAGGGCGTTGCGTCCATCGCGCTGCCGGCGAACAGCGTCACGAATTTCAACTACTATGTCGGCTCGCCGCGCGTTCGCATCAAGAGCGCGACCGGCACAGGTGCCACGGCGATGGCGGACTTCAACGAGAAGACACGCCAGGTCGAGCGTATCCGCGTGATGAGTGCCGGTTGCGGCTATGCAGACGCGACGGCGACGATCGAAAACAACGTGTTTGGCGAAGTGGCGTTGGGCCAGGTTGTGCTGACGGAACTGTCCACGACGGGCGGCGTCACGAAGACGGGCGCGAAGACGGCCACGCTGACGGGGGCGAACACGTACGGCGGTACGACGCGCCTCGCGGGCGGCACGTTGGCGTTCACGCATGAAGACGGCTATCCGGGCGGTGTACTTGAAATCTCCGCCGCCGTGTTGATGGGGGCGTCCGACGCGCCACCGCTTCTGAAAGCCGTGCGTTTGGCGTTCAATTCGGGCTGTGGCATTCGCGTGACGGAGGCCGAACGGCTCGACAAGGATATGCGGCGCGGTCTCCGGGACGTGATCGAGACGACCACGCCCTTGACGTCCCTGCCGCCCGTGACGTATGTCGATTCAACGGGCGCGGAGATTTCGCCCGGCGGCTGGACGTTCCTGCTGGACGCCGGCGGCTGTCGCGTCCGCTTCGCCTACCAGCGCGGCACGGTGCTGATTCTTCGTTGATCCCAGCCGCCCTGCCGCAGCCTTCGTCGAGTTGGACATGAAAAGTTGAAATCCTCCTTTTCGCTGGTTTTTGATATAATCAGCGGCGAGAGGAAAATGGACAATGGCCAACGTAAACCAGAGTGCCGAGAAGAAGGCGAAGAAAGACGAGTTCTACACGCAGTACGCAGACATCGCGCGTGAGATGGAGGCGTAGCTCGCCTATGATGCGAACGCCTTTCGCGGCAAAACGGTCTTCTTGCCATGTGACGATCCGGAGTGGAGCAACTTCACGAAGGACTTCGCCGAGAACTTTGAGCGCATGGGCCTCGGGAAACTCATCTCGACGAGCGATGCATTCAACAACACGACGATGAACGCGAATGGACATTCGGCAGGGGGCGGCGGGGCGGGACGCCCCGCCCTACCGGAAACGCAAATAAATGGCACACCGGTAGGGCGCGACGTCCTCGTCGCGCCGTGGTCGAAAGGTGGCGCGATAAAGGACACAAATCGCCAGATGCTCTGCAAGACGCACAACCGCGCGAAGGGCAATCGGTGAATAGGGCCACTTCCCCAAGCCGTGCCGAATGTGATAGAATAACGACCATGAAAAACGAGCCAAAGAAGATTGTCCGTATTACCGACACCACACTGCGTGACGCGCACCAGTCCCTTTGGGCCACGCGTATGCGGACCGACGACATTCTCCAGATTGCCGAGAAAATCGACAACGCCGGCTACTATTCGCTGGAATGCTGGGGTGGCGCCACGTTCGACGTGTGTATGCGCTTTCTCCGCGAAAATCCCTGGGAGCGTCTGCGCCAGATCAAAGCCGTCTGTAAGAAGACGCCGCTCCAGATGCTGTTCCGCGGCCAGAACATCCTCGGCTACAAGCACTACCCTGACGATATCGTGGAGCGTTTCACCGCGCTCGCCTGCGAGAACGGCATGGACATCTTCCGCGTGTTCGACGCGCTGAACGATCCGCGCAACCTTGAACAGGCGATCAAATGCGTGAAGAAGTACGGCGGACACGCCCAGGGCACGATCTGCTACACGACGTCGCCCGTCCATACGGTCGAGAACTACGTCAAGCTCGCCAAGGAACAGGAGGCGATGGGCATTGATTCGCTGGCGATCAAGGACATGGCCGGTATCCTCACGCCCGGCGCGGCTCGCGAACTCGTGGGCGCACTCGCTCAGGCGTTGCCCGACATGCCGATCCAGATCCACTCGCACATGACAAGCGGCATGGCCGCCGCGATGTACATGGCCGCCGTTGAAGCCGGCGCCGGGTGCGTGGACTGCGCGATTTCCACAATGTCCAGTTTCAGTTCGCAGCCCCCGTGCGAATCGATCGTCTCCATCCTCGAATCCGAAGGCTTCGAGACGGGGCTTGACCAGAAAGCCCTCGCCGAAATCAACGCCTACTTCCGCGATCTCAAGCAGAAACGCCAGCCGACGTCCTCCGCGAAGGTTGAGCCTGTGGACGCGGGCGTGCTCGTCCACGCGATTCCGGGCGGCATGATTTCCAATCTCCGCAGCCAGTTGGCGCAGCAGGGTGCGTTGGATCGCTTGCAGGATGTATTGGACGAACTGCCGAAGACGCGTGCGGACATGGGCTATCCGCCGCTCGTCACACCGACGTCGCAGATTGTCGGCGTCCAGACCGTGCTGAACGTGTTGAGCGGCAAGCGCTATGGCATGGTGACGGACGAGACGAAGCACTACGCGGCGGGCTACTACGGCCGGACGCCCGCGCCGATCGACAAGAAGCTCCAGAAGAAACTCATCGGCGACCTCAAGCCCATCACGTGCCGCCCGGCCGATTTGCTCAAGCCCGGCCTTGCGGCGGCGGCGCGTGAAATCCCGGCGAAGTTGATTCAGGCGGAAGAGGACATCCTCAGTTACTGTCTGTTCCCGGAGGTGGCGCTTGGCTACTTCAAGTGGCGCGCCCAGCCCGAAGGTGCGCGTGATCCGATTCCGGCCGACGTCGAGATGCAGAAGACGTCCGAGGCGGCATCCGCCGCGCCGGCGGTGTCGGCGGACGATGCGCGGTTCGTCGCGATTGGCAAGGCGTTTGCGGCGTTGATGGCGTCGTGCGGCGGTGCCCCGGCGGACGGCCTTGCCGCGCCGCTCCCGACCGTCGCCGTGCCGGTGGCGAAGTCGGCGGACGAGAAGAAGGACGCGGCACCGGCCGTGCCGGCGGGAACGCCGGTTCCGGCGCCGTTGAACGGGACGTTCTACCGCAGTTCTGGTCCGGGCAAGCCCGAACTCGCCAAGGACGGCGCGTCCGTCAAGGCGGGCGAACCGTGCTGCATTGTTGAGGCGATGAAACTCTTCAATCCCATCAAGGCCACGGCGGCCGGCAAAATCACGTTCCTCGTGGAACACGGTGCGGCCGTGACGAAGGGGCAGACGCTGGCCGTCATCGCCTGAGGCGGCGGTACAAATCCAAGTTAGGAGGACGAGTCATGGACTTTACATCGGCGGCGTGGATCTGGCTCTATCTGGGCGCGTTTCTGATGCTGGCGGAAATCGTCAGTCCCGGTCTCGTCCTCTTCTTCTTCGGTCTTGCGGCGGCGACGGTTGCCGGGTGTGTGTTTTTGTTTCCGGCGCTGTCGACGGCCGCGCAGCTGGCGCTCTTTTCCGCATTCGCGATTGTCTATCTCGTTGGTCTGCGGCGGCTCGTGAAAGGCGTGTTCGTTGGCGATGTCGAGCAGTCGGGCGGCTTGGCGAGTGCGTACGTCGGCCGTGTGGGGAAGGTCGTCGAGGCGATTCGTCCAGGCGTCCCCGGCCGTATCGCCTTGGGTGATGCGGAATGGACGGCGGTGGCGGACGAGACGTTGGACGTGGGACGCGAGGTGCGCGTCGTGGCGCAGCAGAACTTGACGCTGACCGTCGCGCCCGCTCAGATGCAGTAGTCGAACGTCGGCGTTTCGGCCGTTCGGGCCATTTTCATCATCCGCGTCAGAGTAATGCTCGCGAGCGCGTTGCGGAGGGCGTTGTTGACATCGCCCCAGATGGCGCGGGCGAACGCGCTCGTTTTTTCATCGGTGTGAGCCTCGTCGAGTCCGTCGAGAATGGCGAGCGGTCCCTGCATTGTCTCCACGATGGCGAGGAGGGTGATTTCGTCTGGATCCTTGGTCAGACGGAAGCCGCCGGCGACGCCGCGGATGGAACGGATCATGCCGGCCTTGCGGAGGGGGATGACGAGGCGCGAGGCGAACTTGAGGGAAAGATCCTGGTCTTTCGCGATGGCGGCCATCGTGCGGGGGGACGGATCGTGTTCGTGGGCGGCGACGTCCATCATGATGCGAAGGCCGTAGCGGGCTTTCGCGGAAATCTTGAGCGCTTTTGCGGCGCCGCGTCTGGTGGTTGTTGTTTTCACGTGCCGCCCATTAAACCATATCGCCCGACGTAAATCAAGCGACTGTTCAATACGGCCGTATTTCGGACTCCTTGATTGGGCGACAAAGTTTCCAGGAAAGGCTATTGACGGCAATAAAAAAAAAATGGGTATAATTGCCTTGTTGCTGGATTTTCGTTTAGAAAGGACGAGGCGATGGCGTACACAAAGAAAACTGAATGGTTGAAAAGAGCGCATCGGCTGGAAACGGTCGTGCGGCGCGTGGCGTGGAGTGTCTGCGCGTTTGCCGTGGTCGGAACGGCCGGTGCGGCGGAAATTGCCTTTTCGGGCGGCGGGGGCGATGGTGATCTCGCGTCGCCCGCCAACTGGACGGGTGGCGTCTTGCCAGGTACGGACGACGTCGCGGTCGTCGATGTCGGAACTTCGGGTGTTTCGTACACGTTGTCCGCTCCCGTGACGTTCGGCGGTCTCGTCTTTACGGACAACGCGGATGCCGCCGTCGAACTCGCGTCGGAGAGTACGCTGACGCTGGGCACGAACGGTCTGGTCTGCCGCGTGGCGGGCGGCATCGCGCTCAAATTGCCGCTGGCCGTCGCGGGCGAGCAGACGTGGAACTTCGGCGGTGGTCAAGCCAAGTTCTACAAGACGATCGCCGGCACGGATCCGCTGACGCTGGCGAACGCGAGGGGGCTTTGGCACTATTGGTCGCCGCGCTATGACGGCAAGATTTCATACACGGGCATCAAGCGGTGGAGCAACAAGGATGATTCCCGGCCGACGCATATCAACTTCTACGAGCCGGACTGCAAATAGGCAAATGAAATCGCCCTGCTGGACTGGTGCGAAGTTCGCCTCCTTTTCGGCGGGCCTGTCAGTTTCGCGCAGCTCTTTCCGGGGATGGATCCGCTGTCGGTCGGGCAGGGCTTCGGCATTGAAGCCGTCGTGGCGACAAAGGACGAAGGTGCGGCCGGCGGCGTGGGCCGTCCGACGCTGACCGTTGGCGCGGGCGAGGCCGTCAAGATGTGGCAGTTCTGCCTGGGCGGCGGCGACATGATCCAGACGAACGGCTCGTTCACGACGCAGGATGCATTCTGGATCGGAAACAACTGGTACTACAACTACACGTACGGCGAGCCGTGCCACTACTACTTGAAGGGCGGGGCTTTAGAGACGAAGACGCTGAATATTGGTGAGTACGGAAGGGGTGTCAATCGTCTCGTCCAGTCGGGCGGTACGGTGACGGTTTCTTCGACGATTGTCATGGGCGGCGGAAACCAGACGGATGAGAACTGCCTGTCTGAATGGTGTCAGGACGGCGGCACGGTGACGGTGACGTCCGTGTCCGCGCCGAACAACAACTACGGCACGCTGCTCTACTATCCGGAGGGGCAGTGGGGGGATGGACGGGCGTTGTACGAACTGAAGGGCGGTACGCACGTGACGCCGCGCCTCCTGTTCGGCACGAACTTCGACCCGACGCCGGACACGATGACAAAAGATCGTGGGTCGCACATGCCCTGCCACAATTCGTACGGACTCTTCGACCTCGCGGGCGGGACACTGGACGTCGGCGTGGGCGGCATCGCGTCCGGCTGGAACTGGAATCCCGACGGCTGGATTTCGCCGGCGACGAACGCCTATGCCGACGTGCGTCTGCGCAAAGGTACGGTTCGGACGGGCACGAGCGCGACGACCGTGCCGCTGCGCATTCCGCGTTCGGATGCCGCCGTCGAGTGGAACACGGCGACGGACACCGCCCACACGGTCTTCGCGCCCGTTCTCGGCGACGGCAATCTCGTCAAGACGGGCGCGGGGACGCTCGCGTTGACCGACGCGACGGCGTTCAACGGTTCGATCGAGGTACGCGAAGGTTCGCTGCGCATTCTCGGCAAGGGCGGGGCTTCGGGCGAAGAGACGGCGCCCGTGGAGACCGGACACGACTTCTGGCAGTGGACGGGCGACGCGGCCCAGGCGGCCGGCGCGACGAACGGCGCGGCGGTCTCCATCTGGACAGACCTCCAGCACGGTGTCGCGGCCACGAACGCGAACATCTACCTCCCCCACGAAGGAGGAAAGGACGTGCGCTACGCCTGTCCGACGCTTGTCGCCGGGGCGTTCAACGGACACGCCGCCCTCCGCTTCAACGAGGCGATGCTGACCGTGCCGGCAGACGTGAACCCCTTCGTCGGTGCGAAGGAGATGACGATTGTTCTGGCGTTCAAGATGACGGCGGCGGGCATGGAGCCAATCGACCGGGGTGAACGCGCATGGTACAGCTATTACGTTGACGGAACGCATATGCTGAATCCAGGTAACGGGGACTACAAAGGAGCCTGGGGGCCGTGGTTCCAGTGGTGTAGTGGCAACCGTCTCAAGTTCATGGTGGATGTCGGTGGAGCTGTGGAGGCTGGCGATCACATTGTCGCGTCGCAAGAGGGTGTATCGCTTAAAGACGATGTCCATGTGGCCGTGGCGACTGTGAGCGAGGCCGACGGTATCACGCTGCTCGTCGATGGCGACTTCACGAATCGCGTGTGGACGGGAGCGTACCATCCGTTGTTCAACGGTTACAACAATGCAAAGGCGCTTCCGCTCATGCTCGGCTGCCTCGTGAGCGACGCGGGAAACGCACGGACGATCAGCGGAATGCATTTGGGCGAAATGCGCATCTACACGAACGCGTTGTCGCGCACCATGATGTCGGATCTTTCCGCCGAGCTGTACACGAAGTACAACGGAAAGCTGGAAGGACTTGCCAACGTTGTCTCCGGATGCGAGGGCGCCGTTGCGGGCGAACTCGTCGCGCCGGACGCGCCGGTGATTCCGGCGGATCTGCCCGCGCCGGCACAGCGCTGGACGGCCGATTCGCTGGCGGCGACGCATACGGACGGCGCGGCGGTCGAAAGCTGGGCGACGACGGACGGGACGCGCGCGCTGGCCGTCGAGGACGGGTGCACGGCGCCGATGTTCGTGGCGCAGTCCGCGAACGGACACGCCGCCGTCAGGTTCGACGCGGATGCGCAGACGTCGCTGGGCGCTCCGGCGAAGGACGTGTTGGCGCAGACGGACTGGAACAACTGGACGATGGCCGTCGTCTTCCGCGCCACGGAAGGGGCGACGGGACGCACGGGCGTGATGGAAGGGCGCGGGCTCGTCTCGATGATGAAGGACGAGACGAGCAAGAACGCATTCCAGTTTGCACTCGTCACGAACGGCGAACTGCGCGCCTATTCGTCCGAGGAGAGCGTCTTCCGCCGTCGCCCGTTGCGGCTCGACGACGGCGCCGTCCATGTGGCCGTCTTCACGAGCGACATGGCAGGACGTTACTGCGGCAAGCAGGACTGCATTTTCGTCGTCGATGGCATTGTGAACGAATACAAGCCATGGTCGAATCCCGAACTCATGAAGACCGATGCGTTCCGTCTGCGCCTGGGGCAGCTCGTCAACGGCAAGGGCTTCTTCTCCGGCGAGATTCTGGAAGTGCGGTGGTACACGGCGGTGAACGCGCCGCTGACGATGGAGCAGACGCTCGGCGTGTGCACGGAACTGGCGACGACGTACGGCGTGCCGCTCTATCCGCGCGGAAACTTCGGCCCTGGCAAGGTGGCGGCGTATGGCCTTGGGGCGACGAACGTCTCCGTGGCGGCGGGCGCGACGCTCGTCTTGCCGCAGGCCGTCCAGTCGCCCTACACGGTCGGCGCGGGACAGACGCTGACGTTGGACGGTGGCGAGGTCATGGGGCCGCTCGTCGTGTCGGACGGTGGCGCGTTGCGTCTGACGTACGGACAGATGGCGGAAATCGAATCGCTGAAAGCCGTCGACGCGGTGCGTCTCGACGTCGTGGGCCTGCCATCGAACCGTGGCTCGTTCACGCCGCTTGCGCGAGTCGGCACGGCGGACATGGCGGAGGCAAGCTGGACGGTTGTAGGACGTCGTGGCAGCACGGTGGAAATCCGCGACGGCGTGCTGGGCGTCGTCTCGCGTAACGGCACCGTCCTGATTCTCCGCTGAGTCCAGACCTGTCCGTATTCGAAAACGACAGAACGTTAGATCCGCTTCGCGGGATGCCGAAGTGAATGCGGAATTGACGCGGGGGCGGGACGGGCGGTATAATGCCGTCGTGGCCGTTGAAGAGAAAAACCGAAAGATCGTCGCCGCCGTCCGGAGGTGCGCCCCCGCCGTCCTCGCCGCGCTCTGGGCGGCGCCGTTCATCCACCACGGCAGCACGAAGCGCGCCGTTCCAGACATGACAGACGCGGTCTGCGTTGCGGGGGGCGAGATTGACGGCGGGGCGGGACGCCCCGCCCTGCCAAAAGGACGGACGAATGGCATTCCGGTAGGACGCGACGTCCCCGTCGCGCCAGCCGTCGCCACGTCCGCAAGCGCAGCGTCCGGCGCCGCCGCTTCGCCCGAACCCGCGACGACGGCAGACGGGCGCTTCCGCGTCGCCGTACGCCCGGCAACGAACGGCCTCGCGCGGCCGGACGGCGTGGCGCTGTTCGACCGCTGGCGCCGTCGCGGCGCGGCGGACGACGCGTTCCGCCTTGCGCCGCCCGGCTGGTGGTTCCGCCTCCCCGACGGCTTTTCGGACGGCGTGACAATCTTCTCGCGGGGCGAGATTCGACCTGCCGCGCGGACGCCCTACTTCCCGCCCGTCTTCGCAGACCGCGTCTCGCTCCTCCCCCAGGCGCGGTGGCATCTGCTCGGCGCGGGCGCGGCCGAATCCGGCCTCTGGCACAGAATCACGCCGGCGAACTTCTTTTTTTCCGATTCGGCTGAAATGAACGCACCCTATCCGAGGCTGACGGCCGACGGTGTTGAATCGTCCTCTCCATCGGACGGCTGGCGGGACGGCCACATGACATGGGGCATCCCCATCGGGTGGGCTGGTCGGAATGTCGCCGAAGAGGGCGGTGCGTATGTGAAACTCATCCCTCGCGAATATGAACAACAGTTCATGATAGACAGAAATGGAAAGGTCGGCGTGCGGAAGTTCGGCCATCAGGTGACACGGGACACGAACGACACGATTCGCCTTGACGTCACGGTGGTGAAATCGAACGGAGGCGACGTGCCGAATGTGTCTGGAAGGAGTGGTGTGCGATGAAAGCGTCCGTGAAGATTCTGGTGGCCGCCGCATGTGGATGCGCGGTCTTGTTGTTCGCCTGTTGGTGCGTCGTCTGTGGCGGGGCGATTTTCTCCCGGGAAGATGGTTTCTCGGACGCGCGGAAGTCCCTTGACGTCCGCCTTGAAGCCCTTGGGACGTATCTGACGGAATTGGCGGCGGCGTGGCGGACGTACGGCGACGTCTGATGGACGAGGCGTTGCAGAATACGTCTCGGACGGGAGGCGAAGCCGTTCGGAGGAAATGAGATGAGCAGGATGCCTCTGTTGATCGTGTGCCTGTTGGTCATGGGCGCACCCATGCTGACCGCGCTTTTGTCCAGATCTGGACTTTCGCGCCAGATCGCGTCGGCGGAAGGGGGCATTGCGCCGTGAGCTTGAGATCGACCGGCGGTCGACTCGGACGGTACGGTCGGTGTCTGGAAGTTGTACCAAGAGAGGGTGGCTGAAGTTGATGGGAGAACGATTATTTGATACGATGCAACGCGAGATTTTAGAGACGTTGATATGAACATGAGGTTGAAATGACGAGACGGTTACTTGACGTGGACAAGGTGCGGATTGCCGGTGTCGCGGCCTGTCTGCCGTCGGCGGCGGAAGACAACCTTGCGCGATGTACGGCGCTGTACGGCGACGCCGCGCGGGCGCGTAACGTCGTGCAGACCACGGGGATTCGCGCCCGCCGCGTGGCCGCGCCCGGCGTGTCGTCGCTCGACCTGTGTACGGCCGCCGCCCGGCGTGTACTGGACGTGTGCGGCGTTTCCCCCTCCGCCTGCGGTGCGGTCGTGGCCGTCACGTTCACGCCAGAACGCCTGATGCCCGGCAACGCCTGTCAGGCACAGACACGCCTGGGACTGCCGACGGACGCGCTGGCGTTCGACGTGGGGCTGGCTTGTTCGGGCTATCCCTACGGGCTCTACCTCGCGGGGACGCTTGCCCGCGCCACGGGACGGCCGGCGTTGCTATTGGACGGTGACGTGCAAACGGCCGTGCTCGATCCGCAGGATGGCGCCACGGTTCCCGTGATGGCGGACGCCGGCACGGCGACGCTCGTGTTGCCCGCGCCCGACGCCGTGCGCCCATGGCAGTTCGGCTTTCTCACCGACGGCGCGGCGGGGGCGGCGCTGTCGGTACCGCGTGGCGGGACAATGACGTTGGACGGGTTCGCGCTCTTCAAATTCGCCGCGATGGACGTGTCGCGTTTCCTGTGCGATTTTCTGGCGGCCGCATCCTGCCCACCCGCCGCCGTGTCGGCGTTCGTGCCCAACCAGTCGACGCTGTTCACCATGCGCAAACTCGCGCAGCAACTCGGCATTGATGCGGCGCGGCTCTGGATCAGCGGCGACGTGTTTGGCAATTCCGCCTCGGCGAGCGTCCCCGTGACGATCGCCCATTGTGCCCCGGCGGCGAGAACGGCGGAGGGTTGGCCGAACCTGCTGGTCGCGGGATTTGGCGGCGGGCTGTCTGCATCGGCCGCGCGTGTGGATCTGCGGGCGGATTGCCGGTTCGCGTTGTTCGATCACACGACGGCGGAAGGGGAGGGCTGACGCGATGGAGGCCGAACGTGCGTTCTTGTCGTTTGTGGCGGACGTGATGTCCGTCCCGCCGGAAAGCCTGTCGCTCGCCACGACGATGGCAACGTGTCCCGCGTGGGACAGCGTGATGCACATCCGTCTCGTGCTGGAAATCGGGGCGCGGTATGGCGTGGACATTCCGCTGGAGACGATTCCAACGCTCACGACCCTGGCGGATTTCTTTCGGTGCGTACAGGCTGAGGTTTGACGATGCGGATTGCCTTGTTGTCCAACGTGACGATTGACGTTCTTGCCGGCATGTTCGACAAGGCGGCACACGCCGTCTGGATGCCGAGCGGATTCGGCGCGTGGGTTGAAACGGCGTTGGCGCCGCCACCGGAACTGCGGGCGTTTGCGCCAGATGCGATTTTCCTGTTGCTCGACACTTCTCATGGCGCTGTGGATGCGGCGCGGGTCGAACAGGCTCGTACGGCGTTGGCGGCGGCGTTTCCGGCGGCCGTCGTGGTGAATGTGGATCTGGACGACCTTGCGGCCTGTGCGAGCGGCGCCGCGTTCTACGACGACCGCATGTGGCGGTTTGCCGCGATGCCGTGGTCGTTGGGTGGTCTGCGGGCGATTCGCGATGAAATTCTGCGCCTGCTCGCCGCGATACGCGGCGAAGGCGTCCGCAAAGTCCTCGCGCTCGACCTCGACAACACGCTGTGGGCGGGCGTTGTCGGCGAAGACGGCGCGGCGGGGGTACGTCCGTACACGGAGTTCCAACGTGCGCTTAAGGCTCTGCAGCAACGGGGCGTGTTGCTCGTGGCGTTGTCGCGGAACAATCCGGCGGACGTCGCGCCGCTGTGGAACGATCCGCGCATGGCGTTGACGGCAGACGATTTCGTAGCCCAGGCGATTGACTGGGGGGAAAAGGCGGACAATCTGTCCGCGCTGGCGCAGACGCTCAATTTGGGAACGGACGCATTCGTGTTCGTGGACGACAATCCGGCCGAACGGGCGCGGATGCGGGCGTTGCGTCCCGATGTCGCCGTGCCCGAGTTTCCCGCCGACGCGCACGACCTTCCGGCGTTCGCCCGCCGGTTGGCGCGGCTCTATTTTCCCTGTTTCCGCGTGACCGACGCCGACCGCGCCAAGACGGCGCAGTACCGCGCCGAGGCCGCGCGGCGGCAGTTCGCGGCGGGGCGGTCGCTGGACGACTATCTGCGGGAGTTGGAGATCTGGGTGGATGCCCATCCCGCGACGGCCGATGAAATTCCGCGCCTGGCGCAACTGGCGCGGAAAGCCAACCAGTTCAACGTGTGGCCGCATCGTCGCACGGACGCGGAACTCGCCGACTTGGCGCAGTCGCCGCGCCATCTCGTCATGTCCGTCCATGCGGGTGACCGCTTCGGCGATCAGGGGATCGTTGGCTTGCTCGTAGTCTCGCTGGATGTGCCGCCGCTATTGACCGACTTCGTGCTGAGTTGCCGGGCGATGCATCGAACGATCGAGCGGGCCGCCGTCGCCGCGTTGGAGACGGCGCTTGTGGCGCGGGGCGTGTCGCGCCTTCGCGCCGTGTGGACGCCGACGGCGAAGAACGCCCCTGTGGCGAATTTGTTTACAGACCTCGGCTTCGTTTCATGCGTACCATTCTCCGAGGGTGGAACGGAGACGTCCGTCTGGCCGTCCGGGACGTGTTTCTATGAAGAATCCCTGCCGCGCCCGACGCCGTTGTGTCACGCCTGTTCGGGACGTTCGGCGGGTGTCGGCATCGTCCCGTAAGCGAGAGGAATGTGGCATGGATTTTCAACTCGGAGGGTGTCTGCATGGCTTGTCTTTTGGCGGAAAGCGTGTATAATATTCGCCCGTTAAAGGAGTTATTGAACCCATGGAAAAAACGAATCATCTGTTTAAGGCCGAAATCAAGGAAATGCTCGACCTGGTGGTCAATTCCCTCTACTCCAAGAAGGAAATCTTTCTGCGCGAGCTGATCTCCAACGCTTCGGACGCCATCGATCGTGCCAAGTATTTGGGATTGACGCAGCCCGAGCTCGTGTCCGACAATCCGGCGTGGAAGATTTCAATCGTGTGCGACAAGGACGCGAAGACGCTCAAGGTTTCGGACAACGGCGCCGGCATGAACGCCGAAGACCTGGAGAAGAACCTTGGCGTCATTGCGAGTTCCGGCACGAAGGCGTTCCGCGAAGCGCTCAAGCAGAAGGGCGGCGCGAACCTCCCCGAGCTTATCGGCCAGTTCGGCGTGGGCTTCTACGCCGCGTTCATGGTGGCGGACAAGGTGCGCGTCGTTTCCCGCAAGCGGGGCGAAACGGCCGCCTACACGTGGGAGAGCGACGGCACGGGGTCCTATTCAATTGAGGACGGTGTCCGCGAGGAGTGTGGTACGAGCATCATGCTCCACCTGCGCGAAGACCAGGAGGAGTATCTGGACGAGTGGCGCATTCGCAACCTCGTGAAGAGTTATTCCGACTTCATCGCCTATCCGATCGTCTTCACGGGCTTGCCGCCGAAGAAGGACGACAAGGGCAACGAAATCGCGCCGGACGATAAACCGCTCAACACGATGGTCGCCCTCTGGAAGCGCAACAAGAAAGACGTCAAGCCGGAGGAGTACACGGAGTTCTACAAGCATCTCACGCACGACTACGTTGAACCGTTGGAGACGATTCATTTCTCGGGCGAGGGCCAGGTCGAATTCAAGGCGCTCCTCTTCCTGCCGAAACAGGCGGGCATGGATGTCTACATGCCGAACACGAAGCGTGGGCTTTCGCTCTATGTGCGCAACGTCTTCATCGGCGACGATTTTGAAATGCTGTTGCCGGAGTACTTGCGGTTCGTCAAGGGTGTAGTGGATTCGGCCGATCTGCCGTTGAACGTCAGTCGCGAGATGCTTCAGGACGACGCCATCATCCGCAAGATCAAACAGGCCGTCACCTCGAAGATTCTCACGACGCTGCAGGAGATGAAGGACAAGAAGGCCGATGATTACAAGACCTTCTATGCGACGTTCGGGCGCGTTCTGAAAGAGGGCGTTCGCGTGGACTACGCGAATGCGGATCGCATCAAGAAATTGCTGATGTACCCGACGGCCAAGACGGAGGACGGCCGGCAGATTTCGCTGGACGACTATGTGAAGGCGATGCCGAAGGAGCAGAAGGACATCTACTACCTGACGGCCGAGCGTCTGGAAGAGGCGCGTCATTCGCCGCAGATTGAACAGGCGCTCAAGCACGGTTGCGACGTTCTCTTCTTCGTCGATCCCGTCGATGAATGGTTGCTCGACGATTTCCGCGAATACGAGGGCCGGAAGCTCGTGGACGTCGCGAAGGGCAGCGTCCAGTTCGGCAGCGAGGAAGAACAGAAGACCGAGAAGGAGGCCAACGAAAAGGCCGCCGCCGACTTGAAGCCGTTCCTCGATTCCGTGAAGGAGCAGTTGAAGGACGATGTGTCCGACGTGCGCGTCTCGACGCGCCTGGCAGATTCGCCCTGCTGCCTCGTGGCGGATGAACACGCGCTGTCCGCGTCGATGGAGCGCATGATGCGCGCGATGAACCAGCCCGTGCCGAAACAGAAGCGGACGTTGGAAATCAACGCGGCGCACCCGCTCGTGGCGAAGATGAAGAATCTCGCGGGCGACGATTTGAAGGACGCCGTGGAACTGCTCTACGATCAGGCGTTGATTGCCGAGGGTTCGGCGATTCCCGATCCGGGGCGTTTCGCGAAACTCCTCACCGCGCTGATGCTCAAGTAGGTGATGAGGAAGGGCAGCGTCCTGGTCACGGGCGGCGCGAAGCGGATTGGTTGTGCAATCTGCGACGCGCTGGCGGTGCGCGGGTGGCGGGTGCTCGTCCATTCGCGCACGTCGGCGGGGGGGCTTGGCGCGGACTTCGCCGATCCCGCCGCGCCGGGACGCCTGTTCGCCGCCGCGTGTGCCCAAGCGCCGGATCTCGTCGCGATCGTCAACAACGCCGCCGTGTTTGCCACGGCGGCCGTTTTGTCCGAGGCAGATGCAGCGCGGATGCGGCAGATCAACGTCGTCGCGCCGTCTGAACTCACGGCACGGTTGGGGGCGCATCTGCGGGCGGTGAATGGACGTGGTGCCGTCGTCAATCTGTTGGACGACCGAATCTTTCGCGCGGCGACGGTGACGACGCCCTATGTCGAGACGAAACGGGCTTTGTGGGATGCCACACGGGCGGCCGCCGTGCGTGAGGCGCCCGTGTTGCGTGTCAACGCCGTGGCGCCGGGGCCGGTGTTGTTGCCGGCAGATGGCGCGGCGCATGAGAAGGGAGGGCCGGTGCTGTTGGACCGGCGTCCCGCGCCGGAAGACGTGGCGGCTGCCGTGGCGTTTCTGCTCGAAGCGCCGTCGGTGACGGGGCAGGTGCTTGCGGTGGATGCCGGGCAGAGTTTGTTGTAGCGGGAAACGAAGAGGAGAAGCAGGACGTGATTGTTCATCTGCGAGGCGAATTGGTCGAGAAGGACATCGGCCGCGTGGTCGTCGACTGCGGCGGCGTAGGCTATGGCGTCCAGATTCCGCTATCGACGTTTGATCGTTTGCCGGCCGTTGGGACGCAGGTCAAGCTCTTCACCCACCATGTTGTGCGGGAGGACGATCAGATTCTTTTTGGCTTCGCGACGGCGGGCGAACGTGATGCGTTTGAGCTGGTGACGACGGTATCGGGTGTCGGACCCAAACTCGCGTTGGCCGTGTTGTCGGGTCTGACGGTCGGCGATTTGCAGTTGGCCATCTCGCAGGGTGACGCCAAGCGGCTGGCGGCGGTGAAGGGTATCGGGAAGAAGACCGCCGAGCGTATTGTGGTGGAACTGCGCGACAAAATCAATCCCATCGAGGCGCTTGCGAACGCCACGGCCACCACGTCCCGGGAGCAGTCAAACGTGCTGCGCGACGCGATGCTCGCGTTGTCGGCGCTGGGGTTTGGCGATGAGGTGGCGCGGGCGAAAGTGCAGGCCGTGCTCGAAGCGAACCCGAACGTGTCGGACACGGAGACGGTTGTCAAATTGGCGCTCAAAGGATCGTGACCGATGGAAGAGGAAGATGGCGAGATCATCCGTTTGACCGTGCCGGCCGAGGGCGTTGAGCGTCTGGACGTTTGGCTGGCCGCGTCGTGCGCGGGCTTTTCGCGCGCGCGGATTCAGGGGTTGATGAAAATCGGGCGCGTCTGCGTGGACGGGGTGGCCGTGTTGCGCGGTTCGCAGAAGACGCGTCCTGGCGCGGCCGTTGAGATTTCCGTGCCGCCGCCCGTGCCGGCCGATCCGGAACCGGAGGACATTCCGCTCGACATCCTCTACGAGGATGCGGACATTCTCGTTCTGAACAAGCCGGCGGGGCTTGTTGTCCATCCGGCGCCCGGTCATTTGACGGGGACGCTCGTGAACGCCCTGCTCTACCATTGTCCAAATCTTAAGGGCATTGGTGGCGTGGCGCGGCCGGGGATTGTCCACCGCCTCGATCAGGACACATCCGGCGTGATGGTTGTGGCGAAGACGGAGGCGGCGTTGCAGACGCTTGCGAAAGAGTTTGCGTCGCATACCAATTTGCGCAAGGTCTACCGGACGGTCGTTCATGGTTGGCCGTCGCCGCCGCAGGGGCGGATTGAGACGTACATCGGGCGGTGTCCATGGGATCGCAAGAAGATGGCCGTGGTGGAACGTGGTGGGAAGGTTGCGATTACGAACTACCGGGTCTTGGAGACGGTGAAAGGCGAGTCGGCGCGGGCGCTCGTTGAATGCGAAATCGAGACGGGGCGGACGCATCAGATTCGCGTTCACATGGCGTCGGTGCTGGGCTGTCCGGTCGTCGGCGATGCGCTCTACGGTCGGGCCGGATGGGATCGGCAGCTCAATCCGCCGCCGTCGCGCCAGCTGCTTCATGCGTGGCAGTTGGCGTTGAAACATCCTGTGACCCGCCAACCGCGCGTTTTCGAGGCGCCGCTCCCGCCCGAATTCATCCTGGGGGATTGATTGGACCGCACAGGCGTTTGAGATTTGATATACTCTCGGCATGGACTTTCTCTCTGCGTTGATTCGATTGGGAACGGCGGTCATTCCCGTGAAAAGCGTCCGCAAACGTTTGCGGCGGCGTGGGCTTGACGGGATTCGTCGTGCCGAAATCGCGAAGATCGTACCCGTCGTACGTGCACGTTACGCGCGTCATCTTGTCGTGTGTCGTGCAAAACGCGCACGGGGGGAGCGTCTGCGAGTTTGTTTCCTCGTCTGCGATGCGGCGATGTTTTCGGCCGAGCCAGTCTATCAGGCCTTGTTGGGAGATGCGCGTTTCGAGCCGTTTATCGCGGTCGTTCCGCGCGTGTCCAGAGGCGAGGCGTTTCTGCGCGAAACGTTGCAGAAGACGCTGGACACGTTGCGTTCGCGTTATGGCGAGTCGGTCGTTTCACTGTACGATGTGGACACGCGGACCTGTTCGTCGCTGGAGAATCGTGCGGACATCGTATTCACGTCGATTATTTATGCCGATCAGACGTTTCCTCAATATGGGGTTGTGGCGTTGAGTCGGTTCGCGCTTGTCGCCGGGATGCTTTACGGATACGGCGGTATGACGAAGTCAAGTCTTAAGCGTGTTGAGACGTCGCCAATGGTATCTGCGTTTTGGCGATTTTACGTGCCGAATGGCGATGTGGCGAAATTCTTTTCCGCCGTCAATCCGCATGTCAGGGATTGTACGGTTGTCAGCGGTTATCCGAAGATGGATCGCCTTGCGACTTGCAGACCGAAGACGAATCGGCCGAAGACGATTCTGCTGTGTCCACACCACTCGCTTGAACGTGGACCGGGTGTTGTTTTAGCGCTTTCGAATTTTCTGCGCTTTTCTGATTTCTTTTTGCGGTTGCCGACATTGTTTCCCGATGTGCGATTTATTTTTCGTCCGCATCCTCTTCTTTTTCCGCGTCTCGCGATGAAAATCTGGTGGGGCGAAGAGAAGACGTCCGCCTATCGTGCCGCGATGGCGGCATTGCCGAATGTAGTCTTTCAGCAAGGAGGCGATTATTTCGACACGTTCGCCAATTCGGATGCGTTGATTCATGATTGCGGTTCGTTCTTGGCAGAGTATTTCTATACGGGACGTTACCAGTGTTATCTTGCGGAACGGGAATCCGACTTGCGGGCGCAGTATAATGAGTTTGGAAATCGTGTACTCGACCATGTTGTATTGGCTACATGCGAAGAAGAGATTGTTGCGTTTGTACGGCGTGTCGTCGCGGCGGATGGACCGTTATGTCTTGATTCGGCGGCGGTGGACTTTGCCGCACGGGAAATTTGTGTAAATTATCCGCAGGCCACTGCGCACGTTGTTTCGGACGTGGTGAATGCGATTGAAGGAGACTGTGAGAATGGAAGAACCTGATTCACGCGATGTTGTGCGAATCTTGACATTTGGGGTTTTCGATTTGTTCCATTATGGGCACAAAGAGTTGTTTCGCAAGGCAAAGGAAATCGCAGGGGCGCGGTCGTACCTGATTGTGGCGGTTCATGACGGTGCCTACATCAAGCAGTTCAAGCCCGATGTCGAACTCGTCTATTCCACGCAGGAACGCCTTGAGATGGTGCAGCAGTGTCGTTATGTCGACGAGGCCGTTCTGTACCAGACCGTTGCGCAGGGCGTACGCGACATCCCTTTTGACATCTTGCTGTTGGGCGCGGATCATGGACATCATGCGGCTTGGCGCGAGGCGTTGGATTGGTGTGCGGCGCACGGTAAGAAAATCGTTCGGACAACGCGCACGGATGGCGTTTCGTCCACGACTTTGCGTGAGCGGATTCGGAAGTTGGCATAGACGAGAATGAACATGGTTGTACAATGCCGTCAGAAGGACGTTTCGACGGTTTTCGATTACATCGGGTCGGATATCGGTCGTTGCTTGTATCTGTACATGGACTTGTTGGAGTTCGGATGTGAATCGGACGGGGTCTCCGTATGGCGCGAATGTGGGGCGGATGGCGGCATGGCTGCCGTTGGATTGATTTACGGGCGGACATGCCATTTGTTCTCGCGGACGGATACGGTTGATGCCACGGCATGGAAAACGTTGTGCCAGAAACGGGATATCCGGCTGATTTGCGGTGCGTCGCAAATCGTTTCGCAGATGCAGACGGTTGTCTCGGGCGTGGCTGAATTCGGTTGGGTGGGACATGCCGTCCGAATGGGGAATGTAGACGAAGGAGAGGATGGCATTCGTCCCGCTCGCCGCGAGGATTTTCGTGCAATCGCCCATTTGCTTTATGAACACGCGCATTATTCGCGCAAGAGCGATTGTGAAACGGTTCAGCGTGAGCTTGTGACACGTTGGGAGCGTGGATTTACGCGCCACAATGTGTTAGTCAAGAATGGACAGATTGTTGCGCATGTTGGAACGACGGCGGAATGTCCGCATTTCGCCGTCGTGGGAGGCGCGGTCGTCGATCCAATGTGTCGAGGACAGGGAATTGGTGTTCGGTTGTTGCGTTTGACCTGTACTCAGGTCCAGGCTGAGGGAAAAGAGGCCTATTCGTTCTATTATGATGACGGAACACGGCGTTTCAACTATGCAGCGGGACTGCTCATGCATTGTACGTGGGGACGGATGTTTTTGAATGAGGAGTGATCGAAATGGGTAGTAAGTGGCCAAAATGGCTTGCGACAGGATTGACGTTCTGGATACCTGGCCGTACGCGACGGAATCGGTGGCGTAAGGAAATTGTTTATGCTATGTACGGATTCCCCGTTCGGCGTCGTGCGAAATGCGTTGGCAAGGCGTTACATTGCGCAGGTCCCGTTCACGTGACGCGGCGTACCGAAATCGCCGACCACGCCTGTTTTAACGGGATGTTCATCAATGGGACAGGGCGTGTATCCATAGGGCGTTATTTTCATTCGGGGGAGGGGTTGCGTATTTTTACGCGGAACCATAATTACAATGGCGGTACCGCGATCCCCTATGACAACACCTACGTTGTGAAAGAGGTCGTGATAGGTGATTTTGTGTGGATCGGTGCGAATGTCATGCTTCTCCCGGGAACGAAAATCGGCGAGGGTGCAGTCATTCAGGCAGGATCGGTCGTCCATGGGGAGATTCCTCCGTTGTCCATTGCGGGAGGCAATCCGGCCAAGGTGTTCGCCTACCGGGACGCCGAGCACTTTAGTCGACTCAAGGCGGCCGGTAAATTCCATTGAGAGGCCTACGTGAAACTGAAGCTACGAGTTTTTTGAACGAAGATGAACATGGAACAACGTTCTAGTTCCCTTCGGCGAGGGTTCGCGACGGGGGATAGACACCGGACGCGACTTCGGACACGTACTGTCCGAACGCGCGCCGGGCATCTTCGGCAAGATGGGCGTAACGTTTCACAAAGGACGGGATGTGCCCTTCGGTTAAACCGAGCAGATCGTGCATCACGAGCCATTGCGCGTCGCAGACGGGGCCTGCGCCGATGCCGATGGTCGGGATTCGCAACGTCGCCGTCACGCGGGCGGCCAGTTCATCAGGTACGCATTCAAGCGTGACGGCGAACGCGCCGGCCTGTTCCACCGCCGCCGCGCCGTTCAGCACGGCATCCGCCGATTCGCGCGTCTTTCCCTGCGTTTTGAATCCGCCGAACACGTTCACGCTCTGCGGCGTCAACCCCACGTGTCCCACGACGGGAATGCCGCTTTCGACCATCCGCCGGATCAAGGCGCAGACACGCTCGCCGCCCTCCAACTTCACCGCGTCGGCGCCGGCCTTGAGACAGGCCACCGCATTCGCCATCGCCAAATCGTCTCCGCACTGGTAGCTGCCGAACGGCAGATCCGCCACCACAAGCGCATCCTTTACGACACGTGCGACAGCGGCCGTGGCACTCAGCGTTTCTTCCATTTTGACGGGCAGGGTCGTCGCATGGCCAAGCATCGTCATCCCCATTGAATCGCCGACAAGGATGCACGGAACGCCCGCTTCGTCCGCCAACCGCGCGAAACAGGCGTCATAGGCCGTGCAACAACCGAGTTTCTGATGGCCCTTGGCGGCCTGGAACGTCGATACCGTCCATTTCTTCATGGAAGCAAAGTCCTTTCGGCAATCAGTGGATGTTTCCGCGTGCGGGATGCTTCTTCTTCTTGGGCGCATCGAGTTGGAGGAACGTTGCGAACTTCAACGCCTCGGCTGGAATCTCGTCGCCCGTCGTGTCCGGCATTTCCGATAGCGGCGGCGGCGGTTCTTCCAAATGCTGATGGTCGCGCGGCTTAGGGTTGACGAGACGGCGCAATTCGTCTTTGAACGCCTCCAGACCGATCGGACCGTTGAAATCCTTGAGGTCGGCATAATCTCGCAAATCCTTCTGGCCGGGTTCGCACGTGAGGGCGATTGGCGTGATACCCGTCTTTTGGATGAACCGCTTGAGGTTCTTTCGCGCTGCCGCGCGGTCGAGTTTGTTCGCCACCACAATGCAAGGACGTGCCGCCATGTCCGCGCTGTACTCGGCGATTTCGCGATGGAGGACCTCGTAGTCGTCCCACGGCTTCCGGTTGTCGGTTCCGGCCATGTCGATCATGTAGACGAGCACATGCGAACGTTCCAGATGCTTGAGAAACGCCAACCCCAGCCCTATGCCTTTCGCCGCGCCCTCGATGATGCCTGGCACGTCCGCCATGCGGATTTGCGCATAGTCTGCGTACTCGATCGTTCCGACCATCGGCGTGAGCGTGGTAAACGGATAGGACGCGACCTTCGGCGTCGCGTTGGAGAGGACGTTGAGCAGGGAACTCTTGCCCGCATTTGGAAAACCGAGCAACCCTGCGTCGGCAATCGTCCGCAGTTCGAGGTGCAACCGCCGTTCTTCGGGTTCGCCGCCGGGCGTGTGCTCCGTCGGTGCCTGGTTGACGGACGTTTTGAAATGGATGTTGCCGAAACCGCCCGCGCCGCCTTTGGCCACGACGACTTGTTCGCCCGGCTTCATGATGTCGGCTACGACCAGCCCCGTCTCTAAATCCGTCGCCCGCGTACCACACGGGACGTCTACGACGAGATCTTTGCCGCGTCGGCCATAGCAGCCACGTCCTGAACCCGGTACGCCGTCCTCGGCGAAGAGTTTGGGGTCGTAGAACATGGCGACAAGCGAGTTGACATGAATGGAACCGCGCAGCACGACGTCACCGCCGCGCCCACCGTCGCCGCCATCGGGTCCGCCAAAAGCCACCAGCGCCTCGCGCCGGAACGTCGCCGCGCCATCGCCGCCCTTGCCGGATCGGACAATGACATCCACTTGATCTATGAAATTGTTCTTTTTCACGATGCAGATTATATCACATTCCCTCGTATGTGCAGAAAAGGGAGATATGAAAAATCGGAAGAAAGGCAAGGTGATGTCAGGAATGGCGGAATTGCGCGGCACGGGGGCGTTCTATGGTATAATAGCAGTGGCATGAAGGACATCACAACCAGTTGCTACACGTTCGCGAATCTGATCGCGGGGAACTACGTCTACGTCGACAAGACGGCGCAGATCCACGCGCTCGCGCGGCGTCCGTCGTCGCAGTACTTCCTCGCCCGGCCGCGCCGGTTCGGGAAGTCGCTCCTCGTCTCCACGCTGAAGGCCCTCTTTCAGGGAAAACGTGACCTGTTCAAGGGCCTCGCCATCGAACCGCTGTGGGACTGGTCGAAGACGTACCCCGTCGTCCATCTCGACATGGGTTCGACCCATGCCGACACGGTGGAGGGTTTTGAATCGATCCTCCACACCCTGCTGACGATCGAGGCCGACCGTAACGGCGTCCCGCTGCCGGACGCGCCCGAAGTGTCCGACCAGTTCCGTCTTCTGGCCGACGCCCTCGCGAAGAAGTCCCCGACGGGGCAGATCGTGATCCTGATCGACGAGTACGACAAGCCGCTTCTCGGGCATCTCGGCGAACCGGAGGTCGAGGCGTTCCGCGCCGCGCTCAAGTCGTTCTACTCCGTCGTGAAGACGTGCGAGGGGCTGCAGCGCTTCGCGCTCATCACGGGCGTCTCCAAGTTCTCGAAGGTCTCGATCTTCTCCGACCTCAACAACCTCGTCGACCTCACGCTCGCGGCGGACGCGGCCACGCTCCTCGGCTACACGCACGAGGAGGTGAAGAAGTACTTCCCCGAACGCCTTGCGGCGCTCGGCGCGGCGAACGGGATGGACGCGGCCGCAGCGTTCGCGGAGGTTGTCCACTGGTACGACGGCTATCTCTTCCACCCGTCGGCGGAGAGGGTCTTCAACCCC
>CAYZYQ010000003.1:0-14680 GCA_964482645.1 uncultured Lentisphaeraceae bacterium
TTCGGCGTAGTTGATCACGCCGTAGGGGATTCGCTTCGGCTCGTGTTCCATGGCACGATTCTACCACAACCCCGCCCCCACTTGCGAGGGGAAAATACCCCGCGACGGCGAGATGTCAAATTTTTCCCGCACGGCAACCCGTCCTGCGGACATATCGTCAGTGCACAGACAGCGCAGACGATGCCGGCAGAATCCGCGTCGTGTAGCGCGTCTTCTCCCAAGGCGTCCCTTTCGGCGTCACGCAGTGGATGACCGCCCTCCACATGCGCCCATCAAGTTTCAGGACGCCGACGGCGGTATCCTCCTTCACCTTCTCGACGGACGACAGGTCGGCGGGCGCGACAAGCGTGAGCGATGGTACGGACGCCCCGGTCGTGGGGTTCTTGCCGCCGTAGCAGCCGAAGTAGAAACGCCCGTTCGCGTAGTCCACGGTCTGAATGCCGAGACACGTCCAGCCGCTGTGCAGCACGTGGCGGTCGACGAACCGGAATTCCGGCGTGTACTCGTAGACGTAGTTCACGTCGTGCGTCGGCGGAAGTCCGCCCACCACGAAGAAATGCCCGTCCTTGTACGTCATGCCGCCCACGCCGTGGCGCAGCTCGGGCACTTTCCAGCGTTTTATAAAGGAGAGGTCGTTCGCGTCGTAGGCGTAGACCCAGCTGTCGGCCTTGTCCTCCGTGTTGAACTGTCCGTGGTTGACGGCGACGTACACTTTACCGTCGACCACGCAAAGATCGCCATGGTGCGTTTTAAGCCCCTTCGCAACGGCGAGCAGCTTGCCGTTCAGATCCGTCCGCGCAAGCTCGACCGTGTGCGACCACCAGACGTTCGTTCCGTCCGTGCAGACGCCCTGAAGATGAGGCGGCCATTCGCCCTCACTCACGACATCGTTCTGCGGCGATGCACCGAACGCCAGTCCATGAATTAAGGCGATTGCCAGTAGCGATTTTTTCATATCAGTCTTTCCTTCTACACGTAATGGAGTTTTTGGAAACGGTAGCCTTTGCCGAAAACCGTCGTAATGAGACTCCCCGACGCGCCGAGCTTTTCGCGCAACCGCGACATCATGACGGACAACGCGCTTTCGTTTCCCGCGTAGTCGCGCCCCCAGAATTTCGTCAGCAAATAATCGCGCGACAACAGTTCATCCGGATGCGTGTGGAAGAGTCGCAGCATTTCAACTTCCTTGAGCGACAACTCCACCGCCGTACCGTCCGTCCCCGAAACGAGACGGGCGTTCTGCGCCTCCACACGCCACCGGCCGAATGTGAAAACCCCCGCATCCTCTTCCGCCGGCACACGGCGAGCGGCCAACGCGATCCGTTTCAGCAACACGGCATCGGACGCCGTTTTCGACACATAGTCGTCCGCGCCCAACGACAACCCGCGAAATTCGTCCACGTCGCCATCTTTGGCCGTCAGAAAGATGATGGGCGTCTCCTTGTCCGTCTGGCGGATTTCCTCGCAGACGGCATAGCCGCTTTTCTTCGGCATCATGACATCCAGCAGCAGAAGATCAGGGCGTTTCTGGCGGTACGCCGACAGAGCCGCCGCGCCGTCCGCCACCGCCCGTACGACGTAGCCCTCGCTTTCGAGCAGCAGAACCAGCCCCTCCAAGACCGTTGCCGAATCCTCCGCCACCAAGATTTCCATGACGTCCTCCCGTTCTCAAAGTTCGGCCAGGGGAATTTTACGCGCGGCGCCGGGCACGTCCGCCACGAAACGCGGCAAGCCCAATCCGCCAATCCGCTCGGCGCAAATCCGCGCAATCGTTTGCGCCTTTTCAAGCGGGACGCGGAAGTGCGACACGCCCGCCACGGGATCGCACTGGAACACGTAGTAAGGCCGCACACGCGCCCGCTGAAGTGCATGGAAGAGGTCAAGCATCGCCGGCACGGAATCGTTCACCCCCGCCAGCAACACAGTCTGACACGAAACGGGCACACCCGCGCGGACGAGCGCCTGACAGGCCGCGACGGCCTCGGGCGTCAATTCATCCGCATGGTTGAACTGCGTGTTCACCCACACCTTCCCACACGCGCCGAGCGCCTCCGCCAACGCGGGCGTGACCCGCGCCGGATTCACGCACGGCGCACGGGTACAGACGCGCACGACGTCGATCTGCACCATTTCGGCGAACGCATGGACGAAGCGCAAAATCTCCGAATCCGGCAACACGAGCGGATCACCGCCGGAAAGCAGCACGTCCCGAACCTGCGGATGCTCCTTCACATAGGCGAGACAGGCCGTCAGATCCTCATCCGTCCGCACGACTTCCGCGTGCTGGAGCAACCCTTTGCGCGTACAATGGCGGCAGTTCATGAAACAGGCGTTGGACGTCATGACCAACACGCGATCCGGAAAACGCTGTTTCAGACCGTGGCAGCCCGCCGCCGCGCCACATTCATCGAAAGGGTCGGAACCGAAGTCCGCCTCGTCATCCAGTTCGCGGTCGTCGGGTTCGACCTGGCGACGGAACGCCGGACTCTTCGCTGCCAGCGTCCGCGAGTACGGACAGGCGTAGAACGGAAAGCGTTCCGTCACGCGCGGACTCCAAGATTCGGAAGCATCGAGAGATGGGTTCATGCGCCTCCGCGTTCACAAACCGTTCTGCTGCGCCACGAGCGCATCCGCTCCGTACATCTTGCGGAGTTTCGGCTTCTCAATCTTGCCCGTGGGATTGCGCGGCACGGCGGCGAAGATGATCTTGCGCGGCCGTTTGTAGCGCGGCAAGTCAAGGCAGAAGGTGTTGACCGCGTCTTCCGTCAACGTCATCCCCGCCTTGACGTCGATGATCGCAGCGGCGATTTCACCAAGCCGCGCGTCGGGCAGACCAATCACCGCGACGTCCTTGATGGCGGGATGCGCGCGCAGAAAGTCCTCAATCTGGACGGGATAGAGGTTCTCGCCGCCCGTGATGATCACGTCCTTGGCACGGTCGACGAGATAGATGAACCCGTCGCGCAACTCGGCCATGTCGCCCGTCCGCAACCAACCGTCGGACGACAAGATTTCCCGCGTGGCGTCCGGGTTCTTGTAGTAGCACTTCATCACGCCCGGCCCCTTGAGGGCGAGTTCGCCCACCGCGCCGGGTTCGACGGGGTTGCCCGCCTTGTCAATAATCTTCGCCTGCCAGCCGTAGCCCGGCACACCGATGGCGCCCACATGGTCGATGTTCTCAACACCCAGATGCACGGCGCCCGGCCCCGTCGACTCGGACAGCCCGTAGTTCGTGTCGTAGGCATGGTGCGGGAACATCTTCTTCCAGCGCTTGATCAACGCCGGCGGCACGGGCTGGGCGCCGATGTGCATGAGCCGCCACTGGTCGAGCTGGTAGTCGGCGAGTTTCACTTCGCCGGAATCAATGGCGTCAAGAATGTCCTGCGCCCACGGCACAAGCAGCCAAACGATCGTGCACTTCTCCTGGCTCACGCAACGGAGAACCCACTCCGGCTTGACGCCCTTCAACAACACGGCCTTGCCGCCCACGAGGAAACTGCCGAACCAGTGCATCTTCGCGCCCGTGTGGTAGAGCGGCGGAATGCAGAGGAAAACGTCGTCCTTCTTCTGCCCGTGGTGGTTTTGTTCCACGCGGCAGGAGTGAAGCAGACAGCGATGCTGCAGGATGATGGCTTTCGGAAAACCCGTCGTGCCGGAACTGAAATAGATGGCCGCCTCATCCTCGTCCGTCAACGGCACGAGCGGCGTACGGGACGAACAATAGGACACGAGTTTGCGGTAGCTCTCCGCGAACGTCGGGCAGTCGTCGCCCACGTAGAGGCAGAGCTTGACACGCGGAATGCGGTCGGCGATTTGCTCCATGCGCCCCGTGAATTCGGGACCGAAGACGATGGCGTCCGCGTCGGAAAGTTCCAGACAGTACTTGATCTCGTCGGCCGTGTAGCGGAAGTTGAGCGGCACGGCCAGACACCCTGCGCGAAGGGCGCCGAAGTAGATCGGCAGCCATTCCAGGCAGTTCATCAGCAGAATCGCGACCTTGTCGCCCTTCTTGAATCCGCGGCTCAACAGGAAGTTCGCAAAGCGGTTCGCCTTTTCGTGGAACTCGGCCCAGGTGATTTCACTGCGGAACGCCTCGACGGGCGACGACTCGATGAGCGAATACTCGCGCCACGTGGTGTGGCGTTTCTCCAGTTCCTGAGGATTGATCTCGACCAGCGCGACGTCGTTCGGCCATTCGGTCGCATTGCGCGTGAGAATCTCTGTTATCGGCATGGCGTCTCCTCGACTTCCTTACTAGTTCAACGACGGCTTGCGCCCTTCGAGGGCGGGATTGTGATGCGCCCAGACGGCTTGACGCGCAACGCCCAGCAGAATGGCGGCGTCGTCGCGGGTCTGGACGCCGCGCGAAAACACGCGGTGGATGCCCTGCATCATGTGCTCGGTCTGCAAGGCATTCATGTAGCCGATGTCCTGAAGCATCGTCTGCCAGTTCTTCATCAACTGCATTTTCTGCGCCTGCGGCGCGGGCGGCGACTTCTCGGTCGGCGGCTGGTAGCGACCCGTGGCCGTGAAGAACTCGTAGCACGTAATCAGCACGGCCTGTGAAAGATTGATCGACGTGTAGCCCTCGTCCACAGGAATGCGGATCAAGTGCGTACACTGGGCCACTTCTTCGTTCAGCAACCCCTTGTCCTCACGCCCGAACACGAGTGCGACCGGGCCGGTCTCCGCAAGCGCGAGAATGTCGGGCGCACAGGCGCGCGGCGACTTGACGTGCTGGCGGTAAAGCCCACCCCGCGCCGTCGTGCCCACGACCGCCACGCAGTCGGCCACGGCCTCCTCGAACGTCGCGAACTCCTGCCGTCCCTGCAAAATGTCCGTCGCGTGGACGGCCAGACGCTCCGCCTCGTCCCAGCCGTTTTGGATGTTGGGCGCCGCCAACGCCAGTTTGTGAAAACCCATATTGGCCATCGCGCGGCAGGCACTGCCCACGTTGCCGGAATAGAGCGTGCCCACCAGCACGACTTTGATGTTGTCCAATGCGTTCATTGTTTTCTCACTCCGCCGAACGCGGTCCCGTCGACGTACGGGGGCCGCTCGAATCGCGACCGAATCCCTGCGGACTACCACTGCGGATCGATTCCTTCTTTTCGTTCAAAGGGTTGCGCACACTGGCACAGAGGACGCCCGAAAAACGACGCAGATACCCCCGTTTGTCCGGCGCCAGTTCGGCGACAACACACGCCACGCCTTCTTCGAAGAACTCCCACTGCGCGTCGTCCGTCTTGTAGAGGTTGCCACGCACGGACATGTGCTTCCACGCGACGAATCGCCGACCGTCGGGCAATTCCACGCGCACTTTGTCCTTCGTCTTGAACGGGAACTGCCCGCCGTAGGACAGACGGAAGTAGGACGTGTGCCCCTTCTCGTCGCGCCCGTAGTCCACCAGCACGTAGTTGTTGTTGTCGTCCACGAAACGCTGCGTCCGAAGCGGCGTGAACGTCCACGTCGCGCAACCCGCCGCAAGCATCAGCGCGGACAGAAGAACTTTCTGCATCAAACTCATGGCTCTATTATAGCATACGCACACACACCTACCAGTCGCGCTGGTTGGCGGATGGCGGAATCCGGTTCATCCGCGCTTTCTTCTCGGCCTCATGCTCGTCCGACCGTTCCTGCGCCTTGCGCAACAACGCTTCGATTTCCTTGTCGTCTTTGGGATCGTCCTTCCCCGACCCCCCGTCCTGCGCCTTCTGCTCGTCTTGCTGCGGCTGTTCCGGCGGCGGTTGTTCCGGTTTTTGATCCTGCTGCTGTTCGTCCTTCCCGTCGGAATTTTGCGGTTGGGGCTTGTTGTCCGGATTCTGCTGCGGATTCGCCTGCGGCGGCGGGTTGCCGCCGTTCTGCCCGCTGTTGTCCTTGGGCAGAAGTTCGCGGATGCGCAGAAGTATCCGAATGGCCTCCTCCTGTTGCGGCGGGTCTTCCTTCTCGACACTGGCGATCTGGATTTTCTCGACCTCCGTTGCGAGCGCAGCGATTTCCGCCTGCTGCTCCTTCGTGAACGGCGGCTTGTTCGTGTCCGCCTGGGCCTGCTGCTCGTACTGCTGCGCCCACGCCGGGAACTTGGCGCGGAACGCCCGCGTGAAGTCCAGCGCCTCCGGCTGCCAGGGGCGGCCGTTGAACGCTGCGACGGCAAGAAACGCATTCGACTGGCAGAGAATGTCCTGGTCGACGGCGGCGGGCGGCAGAATCGTCATCTTCCAAAAGCGGTTCAACGCCGACTCCGTCTGGGCCAGCGGCGCCGCCGCGTCGGGCGAAAGATCATCCAGCAAATCCGCCGCGCGTTTCGTCGCGTCCCGCGCCGCCTCGACGTCGCCCACGATCACGGCCGCCTGTTGCTCGTTCGTCACGGACTGGATGACGCCCTGTTTGACGGGAATCCAGACGTCGGCCGCCGTCGCGACACGTCGCGCCAGCGCTTCGCTCGTCCGCACGGCCACGGCCGCCGCGTTCGTCAGCACCGTCTTCTGTGCCGCCATCACGTCGCGGATTTCACGGACGGCGACGGCCAGCAATTGGTCGGGACTTTGCCCCTGCTTTTCCTTCAGAACCTTCGCCACGTGCGCCGTTTCGCGCAGTTCGTTCACGGGATCGGCCGCCCGCGTAAAATTGCGGTTGGACCGCGGGTCGTCCGGCGCCGCGCGGAGGGCGATCTGCATCGCCGCAAGCGCCGCCTCGGCGGCGGCCGCCGCCTTCTCCGGATCTTCGGCACGCACCGCTTTCATGTTCGCGTATTCCAGCGCACCGACAACCTCGGCCGCCCGTGCACCATACGTCCGGCTCAGCATGAGCGGTTTCAACGCCGCCAGCACGGCGTTCGTATCGCCCGCTTTCAAACGGTCGTAGGCCCGATTCCAAATTTCCGTGTCCGACAACTGCGCCTCGACGGGCGGCACGTAGGCGGGCGGCGCGTCCACGACCGACGCGGCGTTCGTCGCCGTCTCGGCCGTCGCCGTCTCGGCCGTCGGCGTAACTGGCACGGCGTTCGTTGCCGGCGCACACGCGGCCGCCCCTCCGATCCCCACCAACACTGAACAGATGAAACGCTTCATGTCGCTCCTTTCGTGATTGGACACCGCCGCCGGCCGCCTAGCGAATCTTCACCAACAGCAGAAAGATGAGCGGCATCAAGAACGCCTGGATCAGCACGAATCGCATCAGCACTTGGGCGTTCGACCACTTCAATATTTTTTTACAATGGTCGTGGAGCGGGAAACGCACCCCTTGCAGGACTTTGACCATCGTGTGCTTGCGTTCTTCTTCTTCGGGCGCGAGCTGCGAGGCGGGGCGCACTTCCCAGCCGACTTTCTTGAAGAACCGCAGCAGGATGAGTTTCACCAGACCGCCACCGCCGTTCACGAGCAATACGGGCGCGAACGCGAGAATCAAAAACGGATTGCCCGTCACCAACACGCCCGCACCGAGAATCAACCCCAGAAAGCGCGACCCCGCGTCGCCCATGAGGACTTTCGACGGCTCGGCGTTCCACCAAAGATAACCGGCGAAACCGCCCGCCACCGTCATGAGCAGAATCGCCCAACGGGCGGCGAACGGGTTATGGGGGACGAGCAAGTACTTCGCCACGGGCGCGTAGCCAATGACGAGGTAGAGCAGGGCCGAAAGCGACACAAGCGCGATCAGCGAGAGCGCCCCCGCCAGGCCGTCCACGCCGTCGGAACAGTTCGTCGCGTTCATCACGACGAAAAGCAGAAAGCCCGCGCCGGGTACGTAGATCCACCACGGCACCGTCCACACGCCCTTGACGAACGGCAGCCACACGTCGCCGCCGTGACCCGTCCAGATGAACAGCGCGACGCCCAGCGAGACGGCGACGTCCAGCAGGCCCTTCTTCAACTGTCCCCACGGCACGACGCTTCGGTCGTCCAGATAACCGAACACCATCGCCATGTAGAGGAAGACGAGGACGCCCAGTTCGGACACCGTCAACGGCATCACGAGCAGCACGATCGGCAAAACGAGCAGCGTGACCCACAGTCCCGCCCCCGTGGGCTTTCCGGCCGACACCATGCCGTCCTTCCCCAGAATCGCCTTCCCGTGGTCGACCGGCGACCAGCGCCACAACCGAGGCAGCAATGTCACGACCGCGAACGCCGCCAGCAATGTGCCGGCGGCCAGCAGAAGCGCATGGGAGCGCAGAAGACGGAACGGACCCCAGCATTGTTCCAGATACGGGGCGAGCAGATGGAGCATGGTACGAAAATTCCTTTTCGGGATAGTATAGCAAAAGGCGCGGAGATGCTCAGCGGGCCGTCACGACAATCGGACGATGATCGGAAATCACGCTTTCGGGTAGGACTTTGCGATCGACGTGCTCGTAGCGGGCGCGATGGCGGCGCGTGACAGCGATGTAGTCCAGACAACGGTCGGGCGCGTCCGACGGGAACGTCTTATCAAAGCCGGAGAGAATGGCGTACGGCAAACGGACTTTGTTCAGGAATTCACTGCCCGGCACGTCGTTCCAGTCGCCCGCCAGAAAGAGCGGCTTCGCCGGATCGAGAGCCCCGCGCAGGATAGGCACGGCGGCCAGGCGGTCTTTCTCCTCCAGCGGCAGATGCGTGACGCCCACCCAGTAACGCGGGAACTCGGCAAGCAGGAGCATCCGGTGTTCGCCCGAACCCGGCAGATCGATCCGCTGGACGCGAAGGGGCGCCGTCTTGGACAAGAGGGCAATGCCGTATTCGCCACCGTCGAAGTCGATCGTCTTGCACCACGTGGCGTTCAAGCCCGTGACGTCGGCCAACTGCGCCAACTGGTCGACGCCGCCCGCGCGTTTCGTCAGGCGGTCGATTTCCTGCAACGCCACCACATCGGGGTCTTCCCGCTTGATGACCGCACCCGCGCGGGTGATGTCGCGCACGCCGTCCATGCCCAACCCCGCGCGAAGATTCCAGCTCATGATCGTCACTTGGCGAAACGGCTCCGCCGCCATGTCCACGGCCTGCCCCGTCTCGTGCGTCACCATTTGGACGAGCGGACACTTCTTCATGAAGTCCCAGGCGCGGCAGCCCGCGAAACACAACACCCCCAGCGCCAGTACGACGCGATACAGATTGCGAATTTTCATTTTCTTTTAAGCGATGGTGGACGGATTATTTGGATTTCATCGTGAAGACGAGTTCACCGCCCGCGACGACGTCGGCATGGCGGACGTGCACGCCGTCCAGCGGCCGACCGTTCAGCGTGACGGACGCCACGTACTTGTTTTCCCGCGACAGGTTCTTCGCCACCGTGCGGAACGTCCGGCCGTTCGGCAGACGGAGGACGACTTCGGGGAACTGCGGCGCCCCCAGCACGTAGTCGCCGCCGCACGGGTTGACGGGATAGAAGCCCATCGCCGCGAAGAGATACCATGCGCTCATCTGTCCGCAGTCGTCGTTGCCGCACAGGCCGCCCGGCGTCGTGAGGTAGAACTTGTCGCAGACTTCGCGCACGACTTCGGCGGCGCGGTCGGGCCGGCCGGCGAGCGTGTAGAGATACGCCACGTGGTGCGACGGCTCGTTGCCGTGCGCGTACTGCCCGATCAGCCCCGTCACGTCGCCCACGAAACCCATGCCCTCCGTCTTCTCCGGCTGGACGAAGAGGGAATCGAGCTTCGCCACGAACTCCTTGCGTCCGCCCAGCGCGGCGATCAGCCCTTCCGGATCCTGCAGCACGTGCCACGAATACTGGAACGCATTGCCCTCCGTGAAGTCGTTCGACGTGTCGCCCCCGTGCCCCAGATGGAACGGGTCGAACGGCGAACGCCACCGCCCCTGCGTGTCCTTGCCGCGCATGAAGCCGATGAACGGGTCGAAGACGTTGCGCCAGTAGTTCGCGCGACGGCGGAAGAACGCCTCGTCGCCGCGTCCGAGCGCCCGGCAGAACTCCGCCGCGCACCAGTCGTTGAAACCGCATTCAAGCGTACGGGAGACGGACTCGCCCTTGATGAAGTCGAACGGATAGTAGCCATATTTGTCGTAGGCCTCCCAGTCCTCCTTGATCTTCCTGTTACCGAAAGGATCCACGTGCGTGACCGTGATGGAATTCGTGACGGCCTCGAACGCAAGGTCGACGTCGAATCCGCGAAAGCCCTTCTTGTAGGCGTCCACGATCACGGGGATGGCGTGATTACCGATCATGCAGTGGGATTCCCAGCCGAAGTAGGGGATGACCGGCAGGAAGCCCATCGCCTTGTAGTGGCCGAGCATGGAGTTGACAAAGCCGTCCACGCGCTCCGGCGCGACCATCGTGTAGAACGGATGCGCGGCGCGGAACGTGTCCCACAGGGAAAGCCCCGTGTAGTACGCGCCCCGAGACGCCGTCGCCACCTTCGCGTCGCCGCCGCGATAGCGCCCGTCGACGTCCGCGATGTTGTTCGGCTGGATGAAGAGGTGGTAGAGCGACGTGTAGAACGCCGTCTTCTGCTCGTCGGACGCGCCCGGCGCGTCCATGCGCGAAAGCAGCGCGTCCCAGTCCGCCGTCGCCTCGGCGCGGATCTGGTCGAAGGACTTGCCGGCGGCCTCGGCGGCGAAGTTCTTCGCGGCGCCCGCCTCGTCCACCGTCGAAATCGCCACCTTCGCCTCCAGGGGTTCGCCCGGCGCGAACGTCAGCACGTAGCGGTCGGCCTTCTCCTTCGGATTGCGCGGAAGCTTTTCGACCGCCGTCCACGGCCGGGCGAACGCGACCTTCCAGAACGCGCGGCGCTGGAGCCAGGCGCGTGTATGGCGGCCGCCGGAAATCGTCTGCCGGTCGGCGCCGAGCGTGGCGGAGGACTCGACGACGCACGTGTCCGCATTGCCGTTGTTGCCCCACTGGAAGTCGACGAGCATTTTCACGGGCTTGCCAGGGGCATAGGTGAAGCGGTAGACGCCCACGCGCGGCGTGGCGGTGATCTCGACCTTCACGCCGTCGTTCGTGAGGGAGACGGCGTAGTAGCCGGGCTTGCCGACTTCGGCGTTGATGTCCTTCGCCTGTTTCCAGTCGCGCGGATTCACGCCGTCGAACGTGCCGGAGAACGGCAGGAGGCGCACGTCCGCAAGGTCGGGGCAGCCCGTGCCGCTCAGGTGCGTCTGCGTAAACCCGTAGATGCAGGGATCTTCCCACACGTAGCCGGAACAGTGGTCCCAGTCGCATTTCCCCGTGTCGGGGCTGGCCTGCACGAGCGCGAACGGACGCGCCGCGCCGGGGAACGTGTGGCCGCGATACGAGCCGCCGATGCGCGTGTCCACGTGGTCGGACACGCCGCCCCACCCCGCGAACGCGGCACACGCCGCCGCCATCGCCATGCCAGACCGTACCGTTGTCTTCATCTTCATGTGTCGTCTCCTTGTCACGTCAATTCGTCACATCAAATTTTTCGTCATCGTCTTCCGGAGAAAATGAGCCGTCCGCCGTCAGCGCGGCGCGGCCGTCGTGAGTTGTTCGAGCGTCCGCCGCCGCAGGGCGTCGATATCATCGACAGACATTCCCTCGACCCCCGCCATCGCGCCGTCCGCAAGACCGAGCTTTCGCCGCGCATCGTCCGCAAGCGCCGTCTGACGCTGCAACCGTGTGCGGATTTCCCGGCGCAAAGGTTCGATCGTCTGCTGTTCGTAGCGCTTTACGAGACGCGCGATGGCATCCTCGCAAGCCGTGGCGGAGGTGTCGGCCGCATCCTGTTCCTGCTGGTCCATCCGAATCTGCCGCTGAACCGCGTTCTCGGCGGCCAACGTCGCCTGGGTTGCCTGATCCGCGTTCGCGGCGGCCAGCGTCTCCAACTCGGCAATGCCCGCTTCCAACCGTGCGATGCTCTCCGCCAGCGCGGCCAACTCGCGCTTGATGCGCCCGTTCTGCAAATCGCGCTTGAGGCGGTTCTGCCGTGCGCGCAACGCCGCCAGCTGCTTTTTCTGCGACCGCAACGCCGCCGTCGTCTCGCGACTGGCGGCAGACATCTGCGCGGCCTCCTGCTGGCGCTGTTCGACGTTCGCCCGCCGCGCCGCCGCCGCGTTCGCCTTGTTGCGTCGCACCTGTTCCTGCGTCCGTCGATAGTCGTCCAGAACGCTTTTCACCTCGTTCTCAAAACGAGTACAGAGGCCGGACAACTCCGCGTCGCGATACGTGGCGTAGAGCGTGGCCACCTGCTCCGATTTGAGGACGCGCAACAGACGCTCCGCCGCAACGGGGCATTTTCGTGTACGCTTCGCGTCCGCAGCCGCGAATTGCGCCACCTCTTTTTCGGCTTGCGCCCAGGCGTCGTCCAGCGTCTGTTGATCGCGGTTCAGCGTGGTACATGCGCGGGCCGCGGCCTCCGCCTCGCCCTGGAGCCGCGCCTTTTCACGCGCCAGATCGGACGTGAACCGCGCCACGGCTTCCGCCTTTTTCTCCTCCGCCATCTGCCGTCGTTGATCCGCCTCGGCCTGCAGACGTGCTGCCTCCGCCTGCTGCTCGGCCTCCTGCCGGGCGCGTTCGGCGTTCTTCGCCCGATTCCACAACAACAGTCCCACGCCGCTCGCCGCCGCGAGCAACAAGACGACCGCAACGCCCTTCACGAGCGTCATCAAGGTCTCGTGGGTCTTCTCCCGACGGCGGCATTCGGATTCCGCCTGGCGCCGCGCCACTTCCTCCTCCACCATTTGCCGGTACTGCCGCATTTGTGGACTTTCCGTCATGGGCAACGGATTCGACGCCGGCGGCGGCGGCACGGGACGAAGACGTTTCGTGGACGGACTTTTCGGCACGCCGCCCGTACGCGGAATGACGATGCCCTTCCCGCAGGACGGACATTCGGCCACCTGCCCACGGAATGTGTCGTCTGCCTCGATCGTCTCCCCGCATTGCGGACATTTGAATTCGAACTGCGCCATTGACCTTCAACCTTTCTAACCTACCGAGCCACGCGGCCCAACACGATACGTGCATCCTCCCAACCCCGACAGTCCGAAGAGAGGCGCGTAGGTATTTTCGCATTTCCGTTCGCGCCCTGCAACCGTAAAATCAACGCGGGGTCGAGGACTGTCATGGCACGTGCTCGTTCAGGAGTCTGCGACGTACCCGCCAGTCGGGAGGACGTGCGTCCATCAGCGACGAAACCGCCACCGCCGCATTTATATAAATGCGGCGGTGGCGGCGGCCCCATGGACGATGGGCGGCGACAGCCGGAATCAGCAGCAGGGTGAATACCCGGCGATCTGTTCTCCGTCCTGATAGAAATCCCAGGACGAATGTATGTTCCCATCGCGACAGGCCGTGTAGTCGACGTAGAATCCGTCCCTTATGCATTTGTGCGAGGACATGGCGTCTTCGTCAACCGCCATCCACTTGGCCGGATCTCCGTCGCAGCGGTCGTAATGGCAGTCGTTCAACTCCTCGAAAAACCTCTCGCCTTCGTCTTCTTCGAAATCCTCGCGCAAACTCTCAAGGTCGTCGTCATCATAACTGCGCGGATAGAAACGCAGCTGCCGGCCGACACTTGTGTCAAACTCGGACAGACTAGCCACGTTTCCGACCTCGCAGCCGCAGATCGTCGACGGCGCCGCAATGCCGTCCGCAGACGGAACTACGCCAAGTATCGTGGCCTTTTTCGAATCCACGTCGTAGACCCACTTCCACATGCGCTCGCCGTCGTCGGCCTTGACAACCGTCCGAAAGACGCACCAGCAATCGCCAAACGCACACTCGATTCCGGCGGGTTCGCCGCATTCATCGACGAACTTCACGTCCGGCGGAAGCTGAACGGTCATCGCGCTCTCTGAAAATGCGCCCTCCTGGATCTCCGTCACGCTCGGGGGAATCTCGACGTATTCCAGAGAACTGCACCCATAGAATGCGGCGGTTTCAATGACCGTCACGCCGTCCGGAATTTCGACGGACCGCAGCGACGTGCAATCGGTGAAAAGGGCTTCACTCACACGAGTCAATCCGCGAGGAAGCGCGACAAATTTCACTGACGAACACTCGAAAGCCTGGTTCCCGATTTCCACTACGCTGTCGGGGATCTCGACCGTCTCCAGTTTCTCCAAACCGTAGAACGCAGCGTATCCAATGCGTTTGACGCCATGCGGCACCTTCACGAAAACCAGATTCGGCTGGTCGTCGTCCTCAAAGGCACGTTCAAAGGCGGACGCTCCGATCTCCACGACGTCATGTCCGTCTATTTCCGCCGGAATCTCCAGCATCACGCGCCGGCCGGGGGATTCTTCGTCACTCGGACGCACCCCCGTCACCGTCACCGTGCCATCATCGTTGACTTCGTACTGCCACTCGACCACGGCCTTTTCAAGAATGCATTGCCAAGCGGGACTGCCGTCAAAGGCATCATCGGCGATATCAGCCGCATCGCCAGGAATTTCAACTGACTTCAAGCTGGAGCAGCCTTTGAAAGCCGCAGATTTAATCTTCGTGACCGACGGCGGAATCACCACGGATTTCAACTTGGAGCACCCGCTGAACAGGAATTTCGGTATGGTTTCCAGTTCGCGAGGAAGCACCGCAGACGTCAGCGAGGCACAATCCTTGAACGCGCACTCGCCAATCTCCGTCACGCTAGCCGGGATTTCGACCGACTTCAACTTGGCACATCTGCTGAACAGGGCTTCCGGCAGGGCGGACAGTTTCGGGGGAAGCGTCACGGACGTCAGCGAAGCACAATCCTCGAACGCACGTTCGCCGATTTCCGTCACGTCGG
>CAYZYQ010000003.1:14780-23985 GCA_964482645.1 uncultured Lentisphaeraceae bacterium
GACGTCAGCGAAGCACAATCCTCGAACGCACGTTCGCCGATTTCCGTCACGTCGGAGGGAATTTCAACCGACTTCAACTTGGCGCACTTGGCGAAAGCCTCATCCTTGATGGAGGCTGCCGCAGATGGAAGTACTACGGACTTCAACTTGGCACACCCGCTGAACAGGGAGTCCGACACGACGTTCAGCTTCGGGGGGAGCGTCACGGACGTCAACGAAGCACAATCCTCGAACGCACGTTCGCCGATTTCCGTCACGTCGGCGGGAATCTCAACCGACTTCAGACCGGAACACTCGGCGAAAGCTCTATCCCCTATGGAGGCTACCGCAGATGGAAGCACTACGGACTTCAACTTAGCGCATCTGCGGAACAAGGATGCCGCTATGCTCGTCAATTTCGGAGGGAGCGTCACCGACGTCAACGAGATACAATCATCGAACGCGCCTCTGCCAATCTCCGTCACGCCGACGGGAACCTCAATTGACTTCAGCCTGAAGCAACCTTGGAACGCACTTTCGCCGATTTCCGTCACGCCGATGGGGATCTCAACCGACTTCAATTTGCCACACCCGCTGAACAAGGATGCCGCTATGCTCGTCAATTTCGGAGGGAGCGTCACCGACGTCAACGAGATACAATCATCGAACGCGCCTCTGCCAATCTCCGTCACGCCGATGGGAATCTCAACCGACTTCAATTCGCGACACCCGAAAAACAAGAATGCCGGCAGGCTCGTCAACTTTGAAGGGAGCGTCACGGATGTCAACGAACTGCAATCCTTGAACGCGCATTCGCCGATCTCCGTCACGCCAGCGGAAATCTCGATCGACTTCAGACCTGAACAGCCCTGAAAGGCACAGAGTCCAATCGTGCCCACCCCCGTGGGGAGACTGACGGACGTCAACTTCTTGTTATTCTTGAACGCGCCGTCCCAGATGGCCGAAACGGGATGGCCGTCAAGTTCGGCAGGAACGACAAGATCGCCACTCACGCCCGCCTTGTCGTCATCGTTGTCATCGTCGCCGAGGCCAAAGAAGTCCGCAGCGGACACGAAACCTTTCTTGCTTTCAGAGGCGGAATCCCCGTCGGATTCCGCAGAGTCGGCAGAATCCTCCCCGGCCGGCGACACGCCCTTCACGCTCGCCTTGCCGTTGTCGACAACGTTGTACGTCCACACAAGGCCGTCAATTTCGCATTTGCAGTTCTTTCTTCTCATGCTTTTCTCCTTTAATTTTTTGGTATTCACCTGACTATTTCACTACGCTTTCCATCCGCGCAACGTCGCCAAGACGAATCGCGCAGAGAAGGACTTTGATGTCATCTGACACGTTCCAGACGCGAATTGCCTACTTAGCCGCCAATCGGCATCTCACTTCGATTCTTCGCCGAAGAATTCTTCAGCGGATACAAGCTCCTCCTCTTCGCTCTTCTTCTCTTGCTTGCCGTCCTTCACGAACCGCTCGATGGCAACCTTGATTTTAGGCGAGAAGAACGCAATGAATGGACTGCTGATGGCAAAAAGCCAGCATAGCGGGATCATGATCACTGAATCAACGAACCATGTCGCTGATGCACAGGTAGACAAGACCCCCTGCCACCAGCACGTCACAGCCGCTAAAAACAAATCGTGCATTTGCAATGCGACGTAGACGAAAGCAGTCGAATACAGGCACGCGAACCCAACTCCGACTGCTTTCTCCAAATTGTTTCCGTGAAAGAAATATGAACCGACGCACACGGTACAGAATAGCAATAGCGTCAACAGCCCTGTTGCCACTCCCGAAAAGAGGACACAGGTCTGCATCGTCGATTTCGCCCAAAAACCTTCCGAGAACATGAACTTCAGAACACTTGCCCCCATCCATGCCATCATCAGCCAAATCAATCCGAACGTCACAAAATAGACCGCCGCCGCAATGGCCGCCTTCATCCACAGTTTCATTTGCATTTCGTCATCCTTTCGTTGTTTTACATTCCCCACGCTCACCTTGTCGAATCCCCGTCGTCCTGACTTCTGCCCGATTCACGACTGCTCTCAAGAACTTTCGTCTCCTTCTCCAGAATCGCCTGTATGCTACTCACCCTGAACTCCGTGACAACGGTGTAGATACCCGTCTTTCTATCCAATCTCCGGAAACGCAACCGTGACGGCAGTGAGTAGCGTTTCGGCAAATCCGGAAACATTTGCCTCAACCGCCAGTTTGTACGAAGCATTCCCGTCCCTTCCAGACGATCGCCTTTCAGCCGTTCAGTAACGGCATCGATATAGACACTAATGATGACGTAATCGCCGTCTACGACCGTCGTATTCTTCGGGGGTGGTGGCCGTTTGGCGACACCGCCACCAGATGAAAGGGTATTGGTCTTTTGAACTTCATCTGATGGCAGTGTCAGTACCGGCATATTCGTCGATACAGAGGTTGCAGGAATGGCATTTGTTGTCGCGCAACCGGCAACAGCCAAAGCAAGTGTCGCAGAAGTGAAACAACAAATACCTTTCATATCACGCCTCTATCACTTAAAAGTCATCGTCGACATCTGCATCGCCGCTGAACACGCCTGCCGTGTTCTTTTTGGCCGAAGGTGCGGGCTTGACGCCTTTCTTCTTGATTACGGAAACTCCCTTCGTCGGCGCGGGCTTACGTGACGAAAGCTCCTTCTGAATCGCCGTCGACTGTTCCGAAGTCCCCTTCTGGAAATCCTCCGTACGATTTTCGGATGCCTTAACCGAAGCCTCGTTTGCGGCACGTCGGCCACGTTCAACCGTCTGATGGCGATTGTCCATGACTTTCGTCGCATAGTTGATCTTCTCGACTTCAAGTGCGGCAGCGGCGGCCGAGGAATTCAAGCCATAGACAGCCACAAAAACACGGTCTCCAGTCACGGGATGCACAACCTCCGCGCTCTTCAGCTTCTGAAGACCGCGAACGGTCTTGTTTTTGAACGTCGACGATAGATTCTGCGCCATGGACTCCGCTGTCATATATTCAGATTCGTTCTCGCCGTCACCGCGTTCCTCGACAATCTGCTGCGCCTTTTTGTAAGACTCCACGTCGCCGTATACGCAAAACGCCGCCATCTGCTTTGCGAACATTTCGGAAAGGCCCTTCATTTTGGTCCGCTTTGACGACGGCCATTTTTTGCTCATCGGACGCGCCGTAGCCGCCAGAAACCAGCGGTCACCCTTGTCATCCACGAACTGGCGCGGGCCGAGTAAGGTTGCGAGATTCTGCTTGGCGAGCCATGTGTGGACAGACGACTTTCCAGGCTTGCACCTGTAGTCCTCGCCAGTGACGATTGCCCGCGCAGAACGTTCAAGAGCTTTAGACCATGTCAACATGACCGCGACTTCATACATTCCGGATTCATCGTCCCACGATTCAGTCTGAAGCATGACCGCCGTACCGTAAAGCGGCATCTTTGCCATCGTTGCAACCGCGCTCTCCTGCCTTGACTGGAGATTTGCCTGTAGTTTCTCGGCCTTCTCCTTCAGCGCGGTAAACTCCTTCGACGCTGCCTCGTACTTTTTCTTCATCTCCTCGTATCGCGCCTTGGCCGCAGCATCGTGCTTCCCGGCATCATATTCGGCATCGAGTTTCTTAATGGTGGCCGCAAGGGCGTCATCAAGGCGCTGCCCGAATGTCGTGCCACGAAGCATATCCGCTTCGGCTTTGTCCGTCTTCTCCAATAACGATGCCATCAGCGCTTGCTGTTCCGCCATCGCCTGCTGCACCTTTTCGGATTCGGCATCCAATTCCTTGTTCACGTCGGTTCCAGGCATATCGAACTTTTCGGATGCCGACATCTGCGTATTGATCATCTCGATAATCTGTGCCTTGGCCTGAAGAACTGCGCGCTTAACGGCAGCCTCTCTAAGCAGAAACAGCTTTTCCGGCTCCTTCTTCGGATCTTTGATGTTGAAGTCCGCACTTTGGACAACAATGATCCGTCCCTTTTCATTGTCCCATCCTTCATTCCATCCCTTCTTCTCCATCAGTTTCTGTAACACATCAGACGCTGTCGGAGATTCCGCTTCAGCCGGGGCGGGTTCGCCCTCCTGAGCTTCCTCCAACGCCTGAACGCCACCATCAGCGCCAACAGCCTCACCGGCCGGCGCTGTTTCCTCCGCCGGTGCCGTCTCGGCTTCCTGGGCGGACACGTACCCGGCCACGCCAAGGCACATCATCGCTATCATCAGTCTTTTCATTGTCTTTCCTTTTTGTTGTTTGTTGCCAATTTCAAAACCGCTATTCGTCACTGTTCATAAGCTTGTCCGTATGTTCGGCCATCATGCGGGCGATCATGGCGTTGATCGCCTCGTGGACGGGCTTCTCCATCTGCCTGAACGCCTTTGCCGCGCACAGCTCCCGTTCACGTTCCGGGTTGTTGATGCACACCGCGCTCTTACGCGGGTTGTTCGGCAGGGACAGCAGTTCCTCCCCGGTCTTCGACAGCACGGTGATGACCATCGAGTACTGGGTAAAGATTTGATCCTCGTCGATCGGGTTCGTCACGCGACGATACGAACCAGATGCGTTGATCAGATAGTCCGCCCCCTCCGGTGTCTTGCTGATCTTGAAACCGAGTTTGCGGAAGAACTGTCCGAACCGCACGGCGATTTGCCTATCCTCGCCTTCCGAATCGGACGACGTGCACTCAAGATAGAACACCGGGTCTCCAAGCGTCTTCAGGTAGACGCGATAGGAGTCGAGCAGTTTCTTCTTCGAGACCCTTGCGACAATCTCCACTCGCGCACCAACCGTCACCGTTGCCTCGCCCACAATCCGGTATTCATCCACGAACCCTTCGGCACCAGAGAATATCTTGTTGCGCACGGCTTCGTTGTCCGTAATCTTCGTCTCGCCGACGACCATCGTGCCAACGACCTGTTCAACCGCCGAACGCAACGCCAGCTGCACGGCAACGTCATGCGTCTTTCCTTCGCCGACAGCCTTGACCGTCCCCTCGTCGCCCATGGTATTCATCGCCGCCTTGAGTTCGGCGCTCTTGTCGGACGACTTCGTCGTCAGATAGACAATGGAAACCATCTTGTCTCCGTCTTCGACGACACGCAGATCCTGAACGCCCTTCAACGCCTGTTTCACGTTCACCTGCATAACGGATGAAAAGAACTCCTCGCTCTGCTCAACGCCATTTACGTCGGTTGTCGATTTCATCCCCGCCGTTTCCGAGGCGGACACCTGGCTACCCAGATACTCCCCGATGTTCTTCAGCGCCGCCATGCGGGCCACCGTCTTGGCTTTTGCCTTGCTACCGGTGATTTCCGCCGTTCCCATCGCGACGATGTAGACGCCGAGATCCTTGTTGTAGGCGGCCCGCGCATCTGCCCCATCCGCCAGCATCCTCTCCGCAAGCGCCTCAACCTGCGGCGGGACGCCAAACGTCCCCGCCGCAGTCAAGACGCCCAGAAGAACCGCCATGAACTTCCTGATGTGCATCATGACAATTTCCTTCTTCTTTCGCCTACCTGTTCGCGTTCTTCTCCCAGTCCGCAGGGACAGCCATGCCGAACGCGACGGCGTACAGACCATTCTTCTTGTCGCCCCTGTAGTTCTTGAGGAACGTGCGGCCGCCCCCACGGATCTCCTTCACGATTTGCTTTGCGTCGGCGTTGTCCGTGTTCCAGCGGTACACGCGCAGCTGCGACGTGCCGTCGTTCTTCGGCGTCGCCTCCGCGAACGCGACGGGGATGTCGAGCCCGTCCTCGGAGAGGAACACGCACACCTGCTGGTTCGGCGCAATGCCCTCGTGCTGGCCGGCCTTCATCACCATCGTGTCGCCCGACCCGGTGATGTTCGTCACGCGCCCACCCGTCGGAAACGTGTTGCCGAGCTTGTTCGCGACGATTGCGAGGCAACGGAGGCACGCGATCTGGATTGCCTGGGCCTCGGACACGTTTCCGTGCGCCTGCCCCGTCAGCGAGTAGCGCACTTTGCGGTCCCAGACGCCCCGCGCCTTCTCGGCGAAGTACACCGTGCGCGTCTTCGCGTCCTCGCAGCTGAAGTCGCCGTCCGCGCTGTACACGAACACCTTCTCGCTATGGAGGTCATTCTCGGCGACTGTGACCTTGATCGTGCCGGTGAGCATCAGGTCGCTCGCCTTGACGTTGTCCGCCGATACGACCTTCACCTCCTCGTCCAGATCGCCGATTGCGTCAAGCTCCACCTTGCTGCGGTTGTGGAGCGAGAAGATCTCGAAGCGCTTGAGCTTGGCCATCTCGGTCTGCATCCGTCCGCTGAGCGTCTTGTCGATCTTCATCTTGCCGTCGCCCGCGACGACCTTGACGTTCATGACCATCTGCATTTTGCGGAAGTTGTCGACGCTGTAGTTCGGCGGAAGCTTCACTTCGTCGAGGTCTTCGAGTTCGGCCTTCGAGTAGTACTTCGCCGGAATCGGTCCGCGAGCCGTCGGCGCGGACGCGCAACCGCAGACGGCCATCAGCGCCACGACCGCCGACGCACACAAAAACAGGTTCACTGGCTTCATCGTTGGATTCCTCATTTGCAATACTCACCCTTCGACCGGATAGTCGGCCTGTACCTTGGCGGCTTCCTTGTCCGCGTTGACCATCTCGACGTAGAGCGCAAGACCCTTGCCGGCATCTGCGAGCTGCGCCCCGACAACCGCAAGATCGTCCTTGCCCTGCGCGGGAATCTTGATGATCGCCATGCCGCCCTCCTGCTGGGCGATTGCCATGAGCTGCTGCATGGCGTTGGGCGATTCGGCCGCGAATTTCTGCGTCGCAACCTGGATCTCCTGCGTCATACGCTGGATCCACGCCATGACAGCCTCGAAGTTCGTCTCCTTGACGACGTTCAGGTAGGCGTTGAGCTTCGCAATCGTCTGCGCCCCGTCCGGCTGCGCCCGAACCAGGTCCAGCACGATTTTGCGCGCTTCGTCACGTGTCTTGCCCTGCTTTTCGAGTTCCTGGACATCGCCGACGTAGCCCATGTAGATGCGGCGGTACCGTTCCAGGACGGCGGCCTTGTCAACCTTGTCGGCCACCGCCTTGTAGAGACCGAACGGCGTGATGTCGAGCGCCTCGACCACCGCGCCAGCGGCCTTGACCTCGATCTTCGACTTCAGTACCTCCACTGGCGTGCGTTCATTCTGCCATATGGCGACCTTGTCCTCGCCCGCGCTGCCCGTGGCACAGCCCACCATCAACGCCGACACGACCATCGCGCCGGCAAACATCAACAACTTGTTCACTTGTTTTCCTTTCTAACTTTACGTTTGCATCCACGGTACGACACATCCGCGTCAACCGTGGAATGAAATTCCTTGCCTGTCGTTCGTCGGCGTTCGCACGGACGCGATTATACCGACCACTTCACGCAAAAGTGCACTAATTTCTTTTCGTCTCCGCATTCAACCGACCGTACCTTCAGGCCATTGTAATACCAATTTCATCATGTCCTGTGCCCATTTGCATTCCTCGCTTCATGGCTGGATGGGCTGCCTAACCCCAACGGCTATCGTTTCTCCTGCGATTTCATATGTTTCATTGTCGTTTTTCTTCATTATCGATCTCCTTTCAAACGATTCTTCAAATCCTCATCAACCCTGTTCGTGCATGGACATGTCTGCCCGCGTCAACGCCTCCTTCATCGTCTGTACGAACGGCGGCATGACGGTACAGAACCACTTGACGATTTCAGACTGCTTCTCGGGCAGGTCGTCCGAAGTGACGTTTCCGTACCGAACGGAAATTCGCGATGCGATTCTCTCTGGAAGCGGGTCAAAGTCGACCTTAACGGGATTCAACTCTGGCGTACGCAGTTTTTGCTCAATCGCGTCTCTCTGCGCCTCAAGCAATTGGCAAAGCCGTTTGTTCTCCGACATTTCCTTCTTTCCCAGATACAGTTCAACGCGCGTGAAGGTGCGACTGCAGGTAAAAGCGAAACAGCAACCAGATTCGCCACATGGCAGTCCCGTCCAATAGGATACGGTTGGCACGGCTCGATTCTTGAAATTTATGATTGCGTCATGCGGATATTCCCTCTGAAGTTCCGTCCACAACTTGAGATTGATATCCGCCATCTTTCCAATCTCCCTCATCGCCCTTGTGAATTCCGGCCATTCGTAAAGCGTACTCCGACCGATTCCCCCGTCACCGCTCAAATCGCTTTTCATGGTCAAGGCGATTCGCGTTCGACACAGAACCTCCTCCGCACGATGTCGCGGCATTCGCGGATCAATGAGAACGCCTTTGATGAATCCAAGATCGTGCATTCGGCATCCGCCCCGTTCAAACGAAAGCAGTCCCTTTCCCTTGCAGTTTCCCGCAAACTCAGGAGTCGCCCTCAAGACAACCCTGACCTCACGCTCGTCGGAAAACTGTTCACGCTTGACGAAAAGGCTTGAGACAATGTTTTCTGACACATCGCAGGGGGTATGCCCGATTTTACACCTCGACAGCAGTTGCCTGAGGGTGTCCAGACTGTAGGATACACGTCCAATACGGCACAACAACGCACTGGACGTATCTTCATCCTCCGTGTCAACGCCTCCCTTTGGCAGGCAATTCTTGATAGAGTCGATGAACGCGCCAACGGTCGTTTCAATGCGGACTCCATCCCTGTTCGGGCAATACGCGCGCCAAACGAGATCCGACTCAAAGGTATCGTCCCCTTTCTTTCCGCCACCCTTCCTCCCTTCTGGCGTTTTGAGCATCCAGCACTGTCCGTAGTAGTCCTGAATGGATTCGCACAAGCCCTTCATGCCCTCCGAGGAATCCGACGCACCATTCGCCCGTAGCAGACAGGCCTCGTACGGATCATCCCACCGCGTGACCAGCGAAAACTCGTTGTAACCTTTCACAAGTCCATCCCCTCCGCCGTAACGCACTTCGATCATGTCAAGATAGCGTTCCGCGCTGACATAACGCACGAGCCGAGTTTCGGCATCAAGCCCGAAACTACCTTTGCCATCTTTAAGCGCATCCACGTTTTCGTGTACAACGTCGAAGAGTTTCATCTTCCTGTCCTTTTAGCCGTCCGTCATTTGGCATCAATCACGTTCCACGATGGGGACCCGAAGACCTTCCTCACCGAAGACAGGCTTATAATAGCATTTTTTTTTGTCTGTCAATCCCGAAATTGGAATTTCCGAATTTTTCCGCAAGGCAAAACGCTATGTATGCTTTTCGGCGCGTTCATGTCCGAAATTTTCAGAATTCAT
>CAYZYQ010000003.1:24085-62166 GCA_964482645.1 uncultured Lentisphaeraceae bacterium
CCCACCGCATTCCACGACCACCGACCGAATGCGATTTCGTCCGCACCGTAATCTCACAACATGAGCCGCAACAAAGGACTGGGCATCCGTTGAAGAATCCACAACTTTTCGAGTAAAAAAGCTACAAGAGAAAAGAGTATTCCTTCAAGAAGTGAAAAGCCAATCCGCAGGAACAATGTTCCAACAAACGCCACCGAATGAAAGCCGTTCGGGAGTTTGTAGGATTTTTGTTCGGGAGTTTGTGAGAAAAGCCGCCCATTCCCTCATTTTTTCGGGACACTCTTGTTCAGATCCGCCATTTATGCCACTGAATGGTAGCCATCCAATCCGCCAAATATGTCTATGCAGATTTTACTTGGCAAGTGCAATTTGCATACCGCACGGCCGCCGTACGATTTCGTCCGCATCGTAATCTCACAACACGACCGTAGGAATAATGTTCCATCAGATACAGTTAATGGTTGGAAAAACGTTCCGACAAATGCCGTTTGTGGCACGGAAAACGTTCCAACAAATTCAGATCCGCCATTGAAAAACCGCCGAGTATTTGATACGATACCCTCCGCAAGCGAATGGAGTGCAAATGTTAAAACGCAAAATCGATGTTGCTTTTAAGGAGTTCATTGAAGACTCGTCAAAAAAAGCCTTGCTCGTGACAGGTGCGCGCCAGGTCGGCAAGACATACAGCGTCCGTCAGTTCGGAAATTCGTGTTTCGATTCGTTCGTTGAGTTCAACTTCATCAAGAATGAAGACGCCAAGGCGATTTTCCAGAACGTCGCGGATGAAAAGGACATATTGTTACGCATCTCCGCTCTTGCCGACCGACCGCTCAATCCAGGAAACACGCTCATATTCTTCGACGAAGTCCAAGTCTGCCCGAAAGCGATGACTTACATGAAGTTTCTTGTCGAGGAAGGCAGCTACCGCTATATCTTAAGCGGCTCCCTTCTCGGCGTCGAACTTAAGAACATTCGATCCGTCCCCGTCGGATACCTGGACGAAGTTCAAATGTATCCTCTTGATTTCGAGGAGTTCATACGAGCCAATGGAGTGTCTGACGATGTCATCGAACACCTGCGTAACTCGTTTGCGAAACGACAGTCGCCCGATCCGGTTGTCCACGCGAAGATGATGCGCTACCATGCCCTCTACCTGATAACAGGTGGGATGCCCGCTGTTGTCCAGAAGTATCTGGATACAAACGACCTTCGTAAAGTCCAGTTGGAGCAAACGGCGATCATCCGCGAGTACAAGCGCGACATTACGCAATACGATGAGCGTCTGAAGATGCGTCTCAGGCACATCTACGACCTTATTCCATCGGAACTGAACAAGCACAACAAGCGCTTCTTCCTCAAGAATGCGTCCCTGCGCGGACGACTTGACAGGGCGGAGTCTGACTTCCTCTGGCTTTCCGAAGCAGGAGTGGCAATTCCAGCATACAACGTGGACGAGCCAAAAGTTCCGCTTGAACTGGCCAAGAAGGCCAATCTCTTTAAGTTCTTCATGAATGACGTGGGATTGCTCTGCTCTCTGTACGCGGATGGAATCCAGATGAAGATCCTGAATGGCGAGACCGACATCAATTTCGGCTCCGTTTACGAAAACTATGTGGCGCAAGAATTATTCGCACATGGATTTACCTCGATTTACTACTTCAACTCGAAGAAACACGGCGAAGTGGACTTCATGGTGGAGTCGGACGGAGCCGTCTTGCCAATCGAGGTGAAAAGCGGAAAAGATTTTTCATCACATTCCGCATTGGACAATCTCATGTACGCGACTGAATTTGGAATCCCGTCCGCATGGGTTGTCAGCAAGAGCGAAAAGGCAGGCGTTGTCGGAAAGACGACCTACCTGCCAATCTACTGTCTCATGTTTCTTGCGCGAGGTGAAATAAAATCGCCTCTCATCTACAAGGTCGTATAGACATTCACGGACACTCCGCCTATCCGGCGAAACAGGCGAAGACAAGGCAACCCGCGAGGGCAAGGCACCAGGCGATTTTAATCGCCATCCCGGCGACGCCGCCAAGGAACGCGCCCCAGGCCCCCTTGAACGACGCCCCCAACCTCTTGCCCGCAAGCAGTTCACCGATCAGCGCCCCCGCAAATGCGCCGACGAAAAGCCCCCATGGGAAGAAAAACATACCAACCAACGACCCCGCGACGCTTCCCCACACGCCGGCTTTCGTACAGTCGAATTTCCGCGCACCAACGGCCGGCACAACGTAGTCCAACGCCGTCACGGCCAACGTCCCCAACCCCGTCAGAATCAGCATCGTCATCGACGGGCATTTATCCGTCGGCACGAGCGCGAGCAGACCGCAGTAACTGACGAACGGCCCCGGAATGGCCGGCACGACGCACCCTACAAGACCGACGACCTGCAGAACGGCGCCGACCGCCAACCATGCCATGGAAACGTATTCGTTCACGTCCGTACCGCCGTGCGAGAAGTGAATATGCGCGGAACAAACATCACCGGATGAAGTTCGTACACGCCCACGGTTCGGGCGTAGGCACGGCGTCACCGAGACGTTTCATCATCCACGCAAGATTCTGTCCGAGGAGGCGCATCGTCTGCATCCCTTCCGCGTCCTGTTCGACTTCGCCGGGGGTGCGCCCGTAGGCGATGTTCCAGTACTGCGATCCGGCGACGGGCATCCCGAGGATGCCGAAGAACAGATTGAGCGTCTGAAAGGCCGTACTCGCGCCACCGCGCCGGCAGACGGCAACGGAAGCGGCCGGTTTGCCGCGCAGACGCCCCGCCGCCGCGAACATGACGCGCTGCAGAACGGCCAGCAACGCCCCGTTCGGCTGGGCGTAGTAGACGGGTGTGCCAATCACGAGCGCATCCGCCGCCAACGCCTGTTCAAGCAAGTCGTTCGCCCCGTCGTCCGAAAACACGCACCGACCGAGTTCCGCGCACCGACGGCACGCGATGCAACCGCGCACGGGCTTCACGCCGAGTTGCACGATGTCCGCCGTACAACCTTCCGTACGCAACGCGGTGGCGACTTCCTCCAACGCCCGCGCAGTGTTCCCCTGCGGATGCGGGCTGCCATTGACCAACAATGCCTTCATGTCCGAGATTCCTTCTTCGTTTTGTGCCAAACTCTGAACGCGGATTCTACCATGACGCGCCACGAAACGCAATTCCGAAATGCCGATGCCACCCATTTCCTGCGGGACGTTTGCGGAATGCGACGCACACACAAGGCGAACGACGGCCGCGAACGTTCACGCGCGGGCGGGCGTGTAGAGCGGAGAGGATTCGCGGCAGTGGACTTGGCTACGATAGAGCGACCAACCGTTGTTAAGCCAGAACGCAATCCCGCACGCCCACATCGTCGGCAGCAGCAGCGCGTGGTTGCCCGAAATCTCGGCCACCATCACGACCGCCGTCAGCGGCACACGGATGGAACTGGCCAGAAAGGCCGCCATCCCCACGAGCGCGAATGCCGCCGGGTGGATGCCCACGCTGGCCGGAAGCACCTGCTTGAAGAACAGCCCCGTGGCCGCGCCGAGCGATCCGCCGCAGACGAGTGCCGGCGCAAAGACGCCGCCCGATCCGCCCGAGCCAACCGTAAGCGATGTGGCGAACGCCTTAATGAAGAAGAAGGACAAAAACCCCAGCACCGTCAACGTCCCGTGTTGGGCGAAGACATCCGATTCGCCCGCCGTGAAGGAGGCCTGAATGACCGAATAGCTGGATCCCAGCACGTCCGGAAACGCGAAGCCCAGCGCCCCGACGAGCAGTCCCCCCAGTCCCACGCGCGTCCATGGCGGCCACGTCCGCCGCGCGAACCACAGTTCCACGCGGCGGAAAAGGCCGATGTAGAACCGTGCGCCGAACGTGACGATGAGCGCAAGCGCGAAATACGGAATCAGACGCAGACCGTTCTCGAACGCATGGGGCGGCATCTGGAAGAGCGGATCCCAGCCGTAGAACCCCGCGAAAATCGTGTAGCTCAGAACCGAGGAGACGCATGACGGCAGAATCATGTCCGCCTCCAAATCACTCGACGAGTAGAAAATCTCCGCGCCGAAAATCGCGCCCGCGAACGGTGCGCGGAAGAGGGCCGCGATGCCCGCGCTCAGTCCCGCGCCCATGAGGATGCGCGATTCGCGCGCGTTCAAATGAAACCAACGATTGACCACACTGCCACACGCCGCGCCCAACAACGTGACGGGGCCTTCGTAACCCGCACTACCACCGAAACCGACTGTCAGCACGGACGCGACGGACTTGACGGGAATCACCGTGCGCGGAATTGATTCGCCCCGATGGAACGCCCGCACGGCGGAATCCGTGCCACGCGCGTGTTCCACGCGGGCGAAACGCCGGATGAGCAGATAGCCTAGCACGGCACCCGTCGCCGGCAGGAAGACAAGGAGAATGCGATGCCAGTCCGCCACGGCGTCCCACGACCAGAACGAGCGCAGAATCTCGCCCGACGGCAGCGTAGAGAATGAGCGGTGGCGACCCAGCCCTTCCATCACATAGACCTGCGCGAAACGGATCATCCAGTTGAACGCCACCGTCACGAACCCGACGAGGACGCCCACGAGCGCGGCGAGCAGGAAATACCGCCGCGTCTGGCCGGACATGCCATGCCCCGCCAGGAAGAACTTGAAGACCGCGATGGACAGCCGTTTGAACATCAGCCTTTTTTCAACGCCGCGATTTCAGCCCCCAGCGCCGCGCCGTCCTTCCGGCTCCGCGCCTTGAGGAAAATCCGCAACGGAGCGCCTTCCAAACCAAATCGCGCACGGATGGCCTTTTCAAGATACGACTTGTAGGCGTCCGTCACGAGCGACGGGTCGTTGACGAACAGGCGGATTGTAAGCGGGTCGGTGCAAACCTGGAGACCGTAGTAGATCTTGAGACGCCGCCCTTTGATCATCGGCGAAAGCGTCTTCTTCGTGGCCGCCACGATTGTGCGGTTGAGCACCCCCGTGGGCATCCGCGTCTGGACGCTGGAGGCCACGGCGTCAATGGCGTCCACCGTGCGGCGCACGTTGTACCCGCTCTTCGCGCTGCAGAACACGACGGGCGCGAAGGAGAGGAACGGCATCATCCGACGGATGACGTTTGTCGCTTCCTTCTGGTCGATTTTCTTCTCCAACGCCAGATCCCACTTGTTCATCAGAATGACGCAGGCGCGATGCGCGTCGAGAATCTTGCCCGCGATGCGCATGTCCTGTTTCGTCGGACCGAGTTCGGACTCCATCACGAGCAGCACGACGTCCGCCTCCTCGATGGCCTGTTCACTGCGGAAGAGGGAAAAGTTGTCCACCGACGTCTTCGACATCTGCGTGTGCTTCTTGATGCCCGCTGTGTCGACAAGCATGTAATGCCGCGCCGTTGGGCCGGACCCGATTGTGAACGGCACGTCCACGCAATCGCGTGTCGTACCGGGGATGTCGCTCACAATGACACGCTCCGCATTCAGGAGACGGTTGATGTAGGAACTCTTGCCGGCGTTGGGACGGCCGACGATGGCGACGCGCAACGGTCGGTTGGCATCCGCGTCCGCATCGAGCGGCGGCAGTTTCGCCGTCGCGAAGCGCACGACGTCCGCGACGCCACGACCATGTTCCGCCGACACGGGAAATACCTCCAGACCGAAGCGGGCGAACTCGTCCGCCCGCACATCGTCCTCCGCGCGGTCGCATTTGTTCGCCACGAGGGCGCAGGGAACGCCCGATTCGCGGACGCGCTTGATGACCTCCTCGTCCAACGGCGTCACGCCCGCGCGGACGTCCACGACGACTAGACACGCCGCCGCATCCGCCACGGCGAGCGCTGCCTGCTGGCACGTTTCACGCGACAACGGATCGTCCGAACCCGGCGTCTTCTCGAACGCGAGGCCGCCCGTATCGACGAGCAGAAAACGCTGGCCGTTGGCCTCGACCTCCCGCGCCACGCGGTCGCGCGTCACGCCCGGCTGGTCGAAAACGATGGCAATGCGCTTGCGGGCGATGCGGTTGAACAGCGCCGACTTGCCGACATTCGGCCGTCCCACGATCGCAATCATGCGAGACGGTACGGGGGTGGTGAGTTCGTCCATAGGTCAGAAAATCCGTTTCTTGTAGAGGTAGACGAGGATGCCGACGATACAGGCCGCCAGAACGCCGGAGAGCGCCGCCAACAGGGCGAAAGCGTGGGGGTTGTCCTGCAACGGCAGCGCGATGTTCATGCCGTAGGCGCTCGTAATCACCGTCGGCACGGCCAGCAGGATCGTCGCCGCCGTCATGTATTTCATCACGTTCGACAGATTGTTGTTGATGAGCGAGGCGAACGTATCGAGTGTGCCGTTCAGAATGTTCGCGTGGATCGAGGCCGTTTCAAGCGCCTGCTGGTATTCGACCGCCGCGTCGTCCAACACGTCCGAATCATCCTCCGAAAGATTCAGCTGCCGCGCATGGTCGAGACGGTTGATCAGAATGTTGTCCGCTTTCAGCGACGTCGTGAAGTAGACGAGCGACTTCTGGTAAGTCAAGAGCTTCAACAATACTTCGTTCGAGATGGATTCGTGCAACGAATCCTCCAGATCCTCCGTCTTCGAGTGGATGTCCCGCAAATAGCGCAGGAAGAGGACGGCCGCGTGCCAGAGGAGGCGGAACGTGAAGCGGTTGCGTTCGCAGGGCGGACACACCCGGCGAATTTGATCGAGAAAGGCATTCGTAACGGGCGTCGCGCACGAACAGATTGTGATGACGCTCTGGTCGAAGAGGACGATGCCCAACGGAACCGTGGCGTACGGCAGCACACTCTCGTCATCCTCCTCCCCGCGCACGGGATAGGGCACGTGCACGATGACGAGCGAGAAACCGTCCTCCGACTCGAAACGCGGCCGTTCGTCGCGGTCGAGCGGGTCGGTCAAGAAGTCCCGCGGCACGTGCGAGAAGTTCAAAACCCGTTCCAGCTCGGCCGTCGTCGGCTCCGCAAGGTTGATCCAGCATGACGCACAGGGCTCAAGGACCTCTTTGAGGCCCCCGTTTTCCCATTTGTAGACTGTCATCATGCCACTGCCTCTTCAGATTTCGCGACGAAAAAATTTTACCTAGTAGTTTCTCATTCTTGGGGAAAATATGCAACCCCAAAATGGGAAAAAGTAGTGTCTCGGAACGGAAACATTTTGGAGACAATAAAACTACAACTTTTGGATTGATTCCGCGATGTCCAGTGAATTAAAATAGGGCGCGAAACAACCCGGCGTTTTCGCCGTCCACCACCGCCCACATCCGTAACCAATTGAAAGGAAAGGAAAAGCCATGAATCTAGGCCTTCGATGTTTCGTGCGCAAACCCAATCCGGGAACGCCGAACGCCCCGATGGCGGAAACCGCCGTCGAAACGGCGGCCGAACGCGGCCGGTCGAACGCCCGGCAGGGGCGTTGGGGCGAACGCACAGCCGAGCGGTATCTCGTCGCCAAACGATGGAAGGTCGTAGCACGGAACGTGCGGCCGTGTTCGAAAGACCGCCGTTTCGAAATCGACTTGATCTGCCAAACGCCCGCCGGCGGCCTCGTCTTCGTGGAGGTCAAGACCCATGCCCGCCACAACGAACGGGCGTCGCGTCTCTTCGGGATCGACCAACGGAAACGTAAAGTCCTTCTCCGCGCCTGTTCCAACTGGATTTTGAAATACCGCTGGCACGGCGCGTTCCGTTTCGATGTCGTCGAAGTCTACGGTTCGTACACGTGCGACGAACCTCCTGAAATCGACCACATCGAAAACGTCCGTCTCTTTCCACCCACCTGGCGATTCTGGTAGTTCATATGACCGACATATCACGCCAAAAAACGGCCTGTCAGGCTCTCGGGACACGCGCGGATCTGCGTGGGCGTCCCCTCGGCTACGAGGCGGCCACCCGCGTCGCCACCGCCCGGCCCGAGGTCGATGATCCAGTCCGCGCACTTCATCACGTCCACGTTGTGTTCGATCACGACGACCGTATTGCCGTTCTCGCGCAATTTCAAAAGCAACGTCATCAATTTCGCGATGTCGTCGAAATGCAAACCCGTCGTTGGTTCGTCCAGCAGGTAGAGCGTCCGTCCCGTTGCCCGGCGCGACAGCTCCGTCGCCAACTTGATACGCTGTGCCTCACCGCCCGACAGTGTTGTAGCCGGTTGTCCAAGGCCGATGTACCCCAGTCCCACATCGACGAGCGTCTTCAACTTCGCCGCCAGGCGCGGCACCTTCGCGAAAAACTCGTACGCCTCCGCCACCGTCATGTCCAGCACGTCCGAAATCGTCTTCCCGCCGTACTTGACCTCCAGCGTCTCCTTGTTGAACCGTCGGCCGCCACATTGTTCGCACGTCACGTAGACATCCGGCAGGAAACTCATTTCCAGTTTGCGGACGCCATCGCCGCCGCAGACCTCGCACCGGCCGCCCTTCACGTTGAAACTGAAACGCCCTGCCGTATAGCCACGCGCCCGCGCACCTTCCGTCTTCGCGAAGAGTTCGCGGATTTCCGAGAAGAACCCCACGTATGTGGCGGGATTCGAACGCGGTGTCCGGCCGATCGGGCTTTGGTCGATTTCGATAACCTTGTCGATCTGCTCAATGCCCGTCAACTTCTTGAATTTCCCCGGCGTCGCCTTCGCGTGGTAGAACCGCCGCATGAGTTCGCGTTTGAGCGTCTCGTCGATCAACGTCGACTTGCCGCTTCCACTCACGCCCGTCACCACGGTGAACGTCCCCAACGGAATTTTCACCGTGATGTTCTTGAGATTGTGTTCCGTGCAGCCGGAAATCGTCAGCCACTTCGTCGGCTTCCGCGCCAGCGGACGATGCGCGTCCTGGATGGATTTCCGTCCAGTCAGATAGTCGGCCGTCAACGTCCCGCTCGCAAGCAGCCCCGCGTAGTCGCCCTGGTACATCACGCGCCCGCCTGTACGTCCCGCGCCGGGGCCGAGATCGATCACGTAATCGGCCGTGCGCATCATCTCGCCGTCGTGTTCAACAATCACCACCGTGTTGCCGCGGTCGCGCAGCGCCTTGAGCATCGCGATCAATTTTTCGTTGTCTCGGGGATGGAGTCCGATCGTCGGCTCGTCCAGTACGTAGAGGACGCCCACGAGTCCGCTGCCGATCTGCGAGGCGAGCCGAATGCGCTGCATCTCGCCGCCCGAAAGGGAGGCCGACGGACGATCGAGCGTCAGATAGTCAAGCCCAACGTCGTCGAGAAAGCCCAGACGTTTGACGATTTCCTTCAACACGTCTTTCACCACGCGGTGGTCGACGTCCGAAAGCGCATGGGCGCCACCCGGTTCCAACCCCCGAAAGAACGCCAACGCCACTTTCACGGGCATCGCCATCACTTCGACGATCGTCCGCCCCGCCACCGTCGCCGCGCGCGATTCCGGCCGCAGACGCGTCCCATGGCAGGAGGGGCAGACGCGATCGTTCTGGTAGATTTCCAGTTTAGCCCGTTGTTCGTCGCTCTCCGCCTCCTCCAACCGCCGCGTGAGCGTGGCCAACACGCCCTCGAACGGGCGATCCGTACTACGCCACGGCAACACGAGATCGTCCTCGAAACCGTGCATCAACTTGTGACGGAAATCCGCCGGAAGCTTTTCGTAGGGCGTGTCGAGATCCACATGGTACTGCTTGGCGATCTGCTCCAGCAGCGCATTGTAGTAGATGATCGCGTTGTGGCCGGCGCGACGCCAGGGATGGATGCACTCGCGCAACGGCAGCGTCTTGTCCGGCACGACGAGATCTTCATCGAAGTAGTAGAGCGACCCCAAGCCCGCGCACGTCGGGCAAGCGCCGAATGGCGAGTTGAACGAAAAGGAACGCGGTTTCAGTTCGTCGAAAGAAAGACCGCAGTCCGGACAGGCGTTCTTTTCCGAGAACACCTGTGGCGCGACGGCGGGCACGTCCTTCGCCACCCGTTCCACGTAGATCAGTCCCCCGCCCGTCTTCAGCCCCAATTCGACGGAATCGGTCAGACGCGTCCGAAACGCCGCATCGCCTTCGCTTTGCGCCGTACTGTCGCCGGCAACCGTCTGCCCCGCCGTCCTGACAAGACGATCCACCACGACGTCAATGGAATGGTTCTTCTTCTTGTCGAGTTCGGGTACGTCTTCCACCGCAAAGGTCGTACCGTCCACGCGGACGCGAGCAAACCCGTTGCGCTTGATTTCCGCCAACACGTCCTCGTGACGCCCCTTGCGCCCTTTCACGACGGGGGCGTAGATGATGAAACGCGTACCCGCTGGCATTTTCAACAGCGTCTCGACGATCTGTTCGGCGCTCTGGCGCTGGACGGGACGGCCGCATTTCGGACAGTGCGGCACGCCGATCGAACCGTACAGAAGACGCAGATAGTCGTGGATTTCCGTCACGGTGGCCACGATGGAACGCGGATTCCCCCCCGTCGTCCGCTGTTCGATGGCAATGGCGGGGGACAACCCTTCGATGCGTTCGACATCCGGTTTCTGCATCTGGTCGAGGAACTGCCGGGCGTAGGCGCTCAACGATTCCACATAACGGCGCTGCCCTTCGGCGTAGAGCGTATCGAACGCCAAGGAAGACTTGCCACTGCCCGAAAGACCTGTCACAACGGTCAGGGAGTTGCGGGGAATCCGAACGTCCACGCCACGCAGATTGTGGACCTTCGCACCTTCGATAAGGATGTCAGACATAGGGCGGGCATTCTACCAAATAACGCCCATCCGTACAATGCCGCATCCCGCCTTCGGGAGACTACGCCACTGTCTTTGTGCTATACTGGGAGACATGGCACACGCACGTCTCTTGTTTTTCATGCTCACGGGAATTCTCGCGAGCCGTTTGGTGTTTGCCGATGCGCCACCACGCAAATCTCCGTGGGAGGCCTTTCGCGACAACTGGAATGCGCTGAAAGCCGATGGACGCATCCCCTTCCAAAAAAGCGCCACCCCTTCGTCATTCGGCGCGGCCAAAGACAAACTGGCCGTTGTCGTCGCGGGCGACAAGACGGGATCGGGTTTTCTCCTTCACGACGGCGGACGCGTCTATCTCTTCACCAACGCCCACGTCGTACGCGACGCTGCGTTCGTACGTGCCACGCGCCTCGACGGCCGCCCCCTCAAACTCGGCACATGCGACTTCGCGCGGAACAGCGACCTGGCGCGGTTCGAACTCAACGAAACCCACCCCGCATTCCGGCTCGAAACGGGTCTGCCAGACATCGGCGAACCCATCGTCGTTCTCGGCAACAGCGATGGACGCGGCGTCGTGACAGAAATTCGTGGCCGCGTTCTCGGTGTCGGCCCGCAGGAACTGGAAGTCGACGCCAAATTCGTCTCCGGCAACAGCGGCAGCCCTGTTTTGAACCGCAACGGAAAGGTCGTCGCCATCGCCAGCTATCTCCGAGATTGCCGCGACGACGCGGACTGGTCGAAGACAGACACGCGCTTCAACGGCATCCGCCGCTTCGCCATCCGCCCACGCGGCATCCGCTGGTTTCGTCCGCTGAAAACGCCGCTGCCGACCGCAGACGGCGCCACCGCACATCAAGATACGCTGCGCGACGAGTAGATCGGCGCGAGCGCGTCGTGGATCCGCACGTAATCGGCGTAGAGTTCATCGTATCGCGCCGCCGCCGCCGGATCGGGTTCAACCGTACGGTCGACGTGCAGGCACTTTGCCACGGCATCCTTGACATCCGTGAACACGCCAATGCCCGTACCCGCCAGCAGACACGCCCCAAACGAAGCGTCGCCCGGTGTGGGCACCTGCACGGAACAGTTGAAGACGTTTGCCACGATTTCGCTCCAGAGCTTCGACCGCGCACCGCCGCCGATGAGGAAGATGCGCTTCACGGGCAACCGCATTTCCTTCAGCGTCCCGTAGCAGTCACGCAACGAAAACGCCACGCCTTCCAGCAACGCCCGACAGAAGTCGCCGCGCGTCGTGCCAATGGAAACGCCTGTGAAACTCGCCCGCAAGTTCGCATCCCAGTAGGGACAACGTTCGCCTTGCAGGTAGGGATGGAAGAAAACGCCATGCGCCCCGATGTCGCTCGTGGCGGCCTCGGCGTCCATGAACGCATAGAGATTCTGCCCCGCCGCACCGGCGACGTCCTTGAAGAAGGTGTCGCGCAACCACCGCTGACAAAGCGCGGCGGCATTCGTCGCGGAGACGGAATACCACATCCCCGGCACGATATGCGAATAGGTGAGCGTCTTCGGATGCGGATGCGCCTCCGCCGTCATTGCGTTCACGTTGCCCGCCGTGGCGAGTTTAAGGATAAGGTCGCCCGGCTCGACGGCCCCTGCGCCGTAGTCTTCCACGGCACTGTCGCTCGACCCGCAGACGACGGGCGTCCCTTCGGGAAGTCCCGTAAACGCGGCAGCGTCTTTCGTCACATGCCCCGCCACGTCCGTCGGCGCAATGAAACCGGGCAACGCCGAGCGCTTCAAACCCGCGAGCGCGACGAGTTCGTCGCACCAGTCGCCCTTCGCCATGTCGAAGAAGAGCGTCCCTTGGGCTTCAATGCGATCCGTCGCGGCAGTCCCCGTCAACAGATAGCGCACGTAGTCCTTCACGAACAACACGTGCTCCGTACGGGCGAGAACGTCCGGCTCATGCGCCTTGAGCCACATGAGCTGCGGCAGTGTCCACGTCGGCGCCGGCATCTGGTAGGCCGTCGCGAACACCTTCTCGCCCCACCCCGCGCGCAGAACATCGCACTCGACGGTCGCGCGCTGGTCCGTCCACATGATTGTGCGGCGAATCGGGCGATACGCGGCGTCCATCAGTACGGCGTTGTGCGTGGAACCGTCGAGCGCACAGGCCACGACGGCGCGAAGGTCGACGCCCTGCGCGGCGAGTTTGCGCAACGATTCGCGCAAGGCAGTCCACCAGTCGCCCGGCTCCTGCTCGCTCCAACCGGGATGGTCGTGATAGGTCACGTATTCGGTCGAAGCCTCGCCCTGGAACGAACCGTCCGTCCCCAATGCCGTGACCTTACAGCCACCCGTGCCGTAATCAATGCCGAGCAGGATGCGCATAGCCGAACCTCCGCGTCAGGCGTTCTTGACCCAGGCGTGGGCGGGATCCATGGAAGAAATCAAGCCGCGTCCTTGTGCACCGGCCATCGTCCAGAGGTAGTACATCTGGTAGCCGGGCGCACCGACGAGCGGATGGTAGCCTTCGGCGATCGCCACCGTGTCATGATCCTGTACACGGTAGGCCTCGTTCAACGAACCGTCCGGCAAATAGATACTTTGGAAACCAAAGCCACGCGACGGGTTGAAGAGATAGAAGTACGTTTCCTCCATGTCCAGTTCCGTCGGCGGGTTGTTGACGTCGTGGCGGTGGGAGGGATAGCCAGACCAGTTGCCAGAGGGAATCATGCCCTCGCCGATGTAGAGGTGTTCGCTGTCAAACGTCTCGTCGAGGATAATCTCGCTTGCGCGCGTCCAGTTGTCCTTACCCAGTTCGATATGCCGCGTGTCTTCGGGACGGATCAGCGTGGGCCGCGCCGTGTCGCGCGTGGCGGGCGAACCGTTGTAGGCGAGTTCGACATCCGTCAACGCTTCGATGACATACGTCGTACGGCGCGGAAGGTAGAGGCAGTGCGGCTTGCCGGAAAACGGATTTGCCCGACCGTTCTCGACGGCGAACGCCCAGCCGTCACCAGAGGCTTTGAACGATCCACCCATCAAGACGAACGCCACTTCCATTTCACCCGTCGTGGCCGCGTAGCGCGTACCGGCCGCGAGTTTGACGAGTCCGAACTGCGTCAGCTTCATCTTGTATTCGCCGACGTCGAAAATCTTGTTGTACCCCTGTACGGGGGTACAACGGATCAGATATTTGCCATTGTCCATGGAAAACCTTTCGTGCTTCGCCTACGCACGTTTCAGAAGGACATCCTGCTCGTACGTAAGCACGTCGGACATCCAGTCCTGATTGGCGGGCAGTTTCGCGCGATCGCAGAACTCTTCCCACACGGCATCGATCGGGTACATCTTGAGCTCTTCCTGAAGGACGAGCTGCATCGTGTAGTCGTGGTCGTTCTGAAGCTGCTTGAGCGTGTCCGTCGGCTCCAGGAGGGCTTCGAGGAGCGCCTTCTGCATATTGCGCATCCCGAGCACCCACGCCGCGATGCGATTGATCGAAGCGTCGAAGTAGTCGAGCGCGATGATGAAGTTGTCCAACCCGAGACGCACCATCTCGTGCGCAGCGGCGCGGACGGCATCGTCGTAGCGGATCACATGGTCGGAATCCCAGCGAACCGGGCGCGACACGTGGAACGCCACTTTGCCAGAGAAAAGGAGCAGCGAGGAAATCTTGTCCGACACCGATTCGGACAGATGGAAATGCCCCATGTCGAGCAGACAGAGAAGGTTGTTCTTGAGCGCGTAGCCCATGTAGAACTCGTGCGAACCGACCGTACAGCTTTCGACGCCGATACCGAAGAGCTTGGACTCGATTGTCGGAATGACGAGCTTCTTGTTGTACTTGTACTTGAAGATCTTGTCATACGACTCTTTCAGGCGCTTGCGCGGCCCGAAGCGATCCGTCGGATCGTCCTTGAAGCCGTCTGGCACCCAAAAGTTGACGGCGCAGGGCGTACCGAGTTCCTTCGCGAAGTATTCGGCGATTTTCAAACACTGGATGCCGTGCTTGATCCAGAAGTTGCGGATCTTCGAATCCTCATGCGAGAGCGTCAACCCCGTCGCGAGCGGATGCGAGAAGAACGTCGGATTGAAGTCGATGCCCAGCCCGCGCTTCTTCGCGAAGTCGACCCATTTCTTGAAGTGCTTCGGCTCGATTTTATCGCGGTCGGCTTTCTGTCCATCCTCGAAAATCGCATAACAGGCGTGAAGATTGATGCGGTGCTTGCCGGGGATGAGGGAGAGGGCCTTGTCGATGTCCGCCATCAGTTCCTCCGGCGTACGGGCCTTGCCGGGGTAGTTGCCCGTCGTCTGGATACCGCCCGTGGCGCCCAAGTCATTCTCGAAACCACCGACGTCGTCGCCTTGCCAGCAGTGCATCGAAATCGGAATTTTGGAAAGGGTCTTGATCGCCTTTTCCGTGTCGACGCCAATCGCGGCGTACTTCTTCTTCGCGGCTTCGTAGGTCGCCTTGCTCATCGCTTCTCCTTCTTGGTGGTTTGAGAACCTGTCGGCAGTCGGGAATCCGTCTGCACGAAACCAGTTTCACATGAAATGTAGTCCTAGTATAGCACAAATTCCTTTCGCCGTGGCAACAGCAACATTCGTCCTACCATGCCCCCCCCCCTCGATGGATTGCGTCGTTCGCGCGAAGCGAAACGCGAATGGAACAGATAAATTCGTTCTCAGTTGCCGAGCGGTGCGTCCAACGGGGACGTCCAGTTCACGCCGTATTCGGCCGTCCTGTACGTGTTGCCCGCGCAGTCGACAACCCCCGCGAGACGGCAGGTGCTGTCGACTCCCTGCCCGCCCGTACGGATGGCGAAGATCGCGATGTACTGGCGGTAGTTCTTCTTGTCGTAAAACGGATTGTACGGCGCCTCTCCCAGTCCGAGCTGGTTCAAGACGCATTCGGCGTTGTGTCCGATGCCGAATGCGAGAAGTTTCGTGGACGACACGGCTGCCTTTGCCTCGGCGTCCGACGGCACGTTATTCGTCATGCCAAGGTTATATCCCAGGTCGCGATAGATGCTCGACGTCGGAAGAATCATCGCGACGGGCAACCCGTTCGTAACGTATACTTGGTAGAATGCGGACATGTCGGGGCGGAAGCCGGGGCCGCCGCCATTGCATTCCAGTCCATCGGCCGAAAGGGACACGCCGTCCTTCGTCGTCACGGCCGTGCAAAAGCCATTACGCACCGAACCCGATGCCTGCTGCGAGGAGGGGTTGTGCAGATACACCGTCCGCACGCCCGCGTCCCTGAGCAACGTGGCGTCGCTTGTGGACAGATAATAGATCCCCAGCTGCCTGTAAAGTTTCGTATTCCGCATTCCGCAGTTCTTCGCCTGCGCCTCCTCCATCGTGTCGGTGGCACCGGAACCCTGCCCGACCGCATTGTAGAGGGCGCCGAGGACCTTCCACGAACCGTCATAGATTCCAAGGCCGTTGTGGACGGTACGCGCGTCCCAAGAAACGGTTTTACTCCCACGAGCCTCCTCTTCCTTCCGTTCGCCGAGCTCGACTTCACCAGGAGTCCCGTACCAGGCGCCGCTCGCTGAAACGTCTATCAGCGCATCGAATCCGTTGAAGTATCCGACCGACCCAGCTTCCTTGTGCAGCGTCTCGTAGGTCGCCAACGCATGGTAGACCCGCTTGATGTTGGCCATGTTCATCTTCTTGGCCTGAATTTCGCGGATGTTGCCGTAACTGTGGATGCCAACCACCGTGACGAACGCGAGAATCGCGATGACGATAATCAACTCGATGAGGGTGAACCCCTGTTTCAATGCTGTCTTCATATCCTTATGATTCCTTGTTTGGCACGACAGTCCAATTCCCGCCGCCCGTTGATGCGTCCACAGCCCGAATATGCACCGCAGACAACACAGAGTTAAACGCACGAAACCGAAAAAGGTTCACGACACCGGATCGGCGAAAAACTTTTCGGCGAACGCCGTCGCGGCGGCCACTTCGGCGGCCGACTTCGAAATCGCCGTGGCCTCCGCGCTCCCCAGCCCCAGCACCGTCACGCGCACGGTCACGACGGGTTCGTGGGATTTTCCCACTGCCTTGATAATTTCGTAGATGGGCTTGCGCGACGGACGCAATGCCTGCGACCGTATCTGAACGAACCCCTTTGGATTCTCGCTCCAAGCGTTCAACTTCTCGTCGATCGGCAGATTCAGACGCTTGAAAACCGCCCGCGCGGACGCCAACCCGCCATCCAGCCACACCGCCCCCATGATGGCTTCCATCGCGTCCGCCAGCACTTTCGCATGGGGCGGCAGTTCATGCGCCCCGCCGTTGCGCTTCAAAAACTTCCGCAATCCAATCCGTTCGGCCACGCCCGCCAGTGTCGCGCCGGAGACAACGTGCGTCCGACGAACTGTCAACGGCCCTTCCTGATCGTCGGGAAACCGCGCGAACACGGCGTCCGCCGCCAGCAACCCGAACACGGCGTCGCCCAAGAACTCAAGCCGCTGGTTGTCCTTCGCCGTCGGCACCTCCATCCGGCACGCGGGCGTCGTCACCGCGCGCACCAACAGCGTCTTGTCGTGAAACGTGTATCCGAGAATCTCTTCCAGTTCCTTCATGTCGTCTCTGTTGCTTTCTTATCGTATCGCGGCGCCCGACCAACCGAGCTTGCGGTTCAACGCCTCAAATGGATTGCTGCCCTCCAGTTCGACGAGCGGCACCGTCGTCTCCGCCTTGGCAATCGACAGCACGGCGTCCGGCGCGAGTTCCGCGACGGGCGTCCCGTCCGCGAACACCGTCAACGGCACCGTCTCCACGCCATCCCGCACAACGGGACGCACGGTGAAACGCGCCGTGTCGCGCACGACGAGAGGACGCGACGAGAGCGCGTGGGGGCAAATCGGCGTAATCACGAACGCCGCCAGATCCGGCATCAGAATCGGTCCGCCCGCCGACAGCGAATAGGCCGTCGATCCCGTAGGCGTGGCGATGACAAGCCCGTCCGCGAAAAAGCGCGTGGCCGGATGGCCGTCCACCGAAAAATCGATCAGCGCGGGATGGCCCGACCCGCCCGGTCGCACGGCGACGTCATTCCATGCGAGATGGCCCTCCACCTGCAACGCCGTCCGGCGCGAAATCCGAAAGGCGTCCGCACGGAGCGCCCGAATGGCGTCGTCGAAATGCGGCCCGTCCACGCTCGCCAGAAACCCAAGCGTCCCCATGTTCAACCCCAGCAACGGCGTGCCGGGGAAACGGTGCGCGGCGGACAGCATCGTGCCGTCGCCGCCGAGCACGACTAAAACCTCCGGCACCGTCTCCACGACCTCCATGCCGAGGGCACGCGCCAACGCGGCCAGACGCCGATGTGCCGCGACCGTCGCCGGTTTTCCCGTGTTGCTCTGGAACGCAATCTTTCGCACGCCGCCCTACATGGTCATGTACGGATCGAGAAATTCCGTACGAAAATCAAAGCCGCCAATGAAGTCGGCGGCCGAATCCTGCTCCGACCGGCCGATGCGTTTCGACTTGCAGAGGTTCATCACGACATCGCCCACGTCTTCGCAACAGGTCAGACCCCAGTCCGTCAACACCGTGTAGGCAAGCGGGCCGTAGGCATCCAAGGCCAGATCGCGGAACACGCCCAGCAGTTCCTGACCCGACACATGACCCTTCGCGGCTTCGGAGGCTTCGGCCACGACGCGCAGGACGAAATCATAGGCCCGCGAATCGAAGCGCGAATCCTTTCGCAGGATGTCACTGAAATCGTCCGTCTCGTACTGTATGTCCGGCAGTTCCATGCTACATCCGAATCCGTTCGGCCAACGCCTTGAGCACCGTCATGTCGCCCTTCCCGTTGGCGAAGGAAAGGGCGTCCACGGCCGCGCCGAAACGCGGCACAATGTGGAAGTGGACGTGCGGGACGGTCTGCCCCGCCGCCGCGCCGTTATTCTGAAGGATGTTGAACCCGTCGCACGGCAACGCGGTTTTCAAATGCGCGGCCACTTTCTGGACGCGCACGATGATCTCTTTCAGAAGTTCCGGCGGCGTGTCGAGCAACCCCGTCGCATGGGCTTTCGGAATCACGAGCGTGTGGCCGACCGTGAACGGGTTGATGTCAAGATAGGCCAGCACGAGATCGTCTTCATAGACCTTGAAACTCGGGATTTCGCCGGCGGCGATGGCGCAGAACACGCAGTCGTTCTTCATGTCTACACCTCACTTCTCGCCGGGGATTTTTTCATCCGGGCCATATTCCACGGGAAACCACGTGCGGCAGGCGTTGCCGGGTTCCCAGAGGTTGGCGGCGGACGCATAGTCGCAGAAGTGAATCGTCGGGAACGTGTGCCCTTCCGGATTCTCGTGGTGCGAACCGACCGGCAGAGACGCCGAGAACGCCATCCAGATGTCCTCGTTCGGACTCCGCGCCGGCGTAAACGCGGGCGGACGATCCGGACGCACGGCACCCCGGCGGAACACCTCATCCAGCGGGCCGTCGTTGAAGCGCGTGTCACGCGCCAGCGCAATCGGGCCGCGGGAGAACGCCACGTAGTGGTCGAGCGTGTGAACCTGCACGGCCATGTCGAAGTCAATGTCGATCACGTCACCAATCGTCCACTCCCGCGACAAGTTGCAATACGTCCCGGGCTTGACGTCTTTGACGGGCTGACCATTGACGCGAATCGACGTGTTGCGACTCCACGCGGGGATGCGCAGCGCGAGCGTGAACGGACCCTTTTCAAGCGTGTGGTTCGTCAGCCGCACATAGCCCGCCTTCGGATAGAGCGCATACGACTCGAAAATGACCTCCTTGCCGCTCTTCGGCAACTTGATCTTCTGCTTGCCGGACGCATAGAAGTTCATGATCGCCGTGTCGTCGGACGCCTGGAAGAGCGCGCGCAGAAACGCGAGGAAGCCGCGCGGGCCGTTCGCGTTGCAGCAGTTCGTGTGCATGTAGCAGTGGTGGTGGCCACGATACCGATAGCCATTGAGCGGCGTGTAGGCGGCGAACTCGTCGCCCTGCCGATTGAGCGAGGCGAGGTAGATGTTGTAGAACGCCTTTTCGAGTTCATCCGCGTACTTCGGATTGCCCGTGATCGTCAGGAGCGTTTCGACGAACCGCATCCACGTGGTGACGACGCACGTCTCCTGCAAGCGCGTGTAGGGCAGGTGCTGCTTTTTCGCGCCGTGGAACCACGCTTCGGACGCCGCGCTGCCGCCGGCGATGTTGATCTCGTCGCGGATAATCTGGTCACACGTCGCGATGGCCGCGTCCAGCAGATCCTTGCGTCCCGTCACCTGCGAGTATTCGATCAGCCCCTGGTAGCAGCTCATCATCTCGTAGGCTTTCCAGCGGTTGTGCTTCATCACGTAACCGCCGTTCGTGTCGGGCGCATTTCCGTAGCCGTTGCGGTCGGCGACGGAAATGCCCTTGAGCGCGAGGTCAAGCAGACGCGGGCCGTCCTCGGCCTCCGTCATGTCCTTGACGAGATAGGTCGCGAAGTCGAGATACTTCTGATCCTTCGTGCGGTTGTAGAGCCACATCACGGGTTCGAGAATCGACGAACTCGCAAAACCGCTCCAGTTGCCCGTCTGGTAGAGACGGACGCCGCGCCGGCCGTCCGGACCCAGCTGACCGATCACGTAGTCGCACACGCGACGCGCGGCCGCAAGGGACTTCTTTCCCAACTCCGTGTCGGACGCGCCGTCGTAGTAGTGCAGAAGGCCCATGATCGTGTACTTCATGCCCCACACGTCCCAGCCTTCGCCGCACCGCAGCTCGTCCGGGTAGTTGCCGATGTAGCCGCTCGGCTCCTGGCTCTTGAGGATGTTCGCCAGCCCCGCGTCGATCTGCCTTTTCAGCTGCGCGTTCTGCGAGTACGTCCAGAACGGCATGGCGGCGTGCATGTACTTGCCCCAGAACTCCGTCTGCCACCAGTTCCGGCGTTCCGTCTTCTCCAAAAACGGCGCCGTGATGTACTCCGTGTCCGTCGCCAACAGATGCTTGTCGAACATCGTCTGCAACCGCTCGCCCATCGGGCCTTTCAGCGTCACATCGCCATACGGCGCCACCACATTCGCGGCGAACAGGCCACAGCCCGTCAGCGCCGCCAGCGAAAGAATCATCTTTTTCATCAATCCCGACCTTTCCTTCTACTTCATGTACTTGTCTGCGAAATCAAGAAACTTCTCCCAGTCGTACGGCGTCAGCTTGTGCCGTCCCGGCCGCAAATGGTAACCCATGCGCTCGGGAGAACCGTAAGCCGTCCAAATGTCGTGCGCACGCACCCAGGCCTCTTTCTCGGCGGGCGGCCCGGCCCACGGATCTTCGGACGCGCTCGCCACGTAGCAAAGACGCGGCGCAATGAGGCGGAGCAGGTCGTCCGAGTCATGCGCAATCTCCTTGTCGCGTCCAATCCACGCGGCGTAGTTCGGACAGAACCAGTTGGGGAAGTTGTGGAGAATCTGCCCGATGTGCTCGCTCTTCGGACAGTCATAGGCGTTGAACTTCGCGCCACCGCACCCGGAGTTGTTGGACACCCCCATCGCGAAGCGCGTGTCCTGCGCGGCCGCCCAAAGCGCCGTCTTGCCGCCGCGCGAATGGCCCACGACGGCCACGCGCCGCGCGTCAAGTTCCGGCCGCGTCTCGATCCAGTCCATCACGCGGCTGAACCCCCAGGCCCACGCGCCGATCGTGCCCCAGCCCGTCGCCGGACGCACCACGTCCCGCGACGCAGGGTCGCCCGTCGCCTGCCACGCGATCACGCCGTCCGCCCAGCGGGCGAGGTCTTTCGAGTAGAGCGCCGCGTTCGGGCAGACGTTGTTGAAATTCCACGTCACGTAGGCGTAGCCCCGCGCCGTGATCGCGTTCGTGGGAATGCCGTCGTACACCGTCGGGGCATACGGCGGCTTCGACGCACACGAATGGTCGCCAAACACGAACACGGGGACGGGACGCGCCGCAGACGCCCCCTCGGGCAAAACCGCCGTGATGTCGATGCGGATCTTCCCGCCGGCGCACGACACGCTTCGCGCGTCGATAACCTCGTCCGCCGGACGCCCAAGCGGCGTCCGGCCGAACTGATGATCCTCGAACCAACGCAAAACGGCCGCGCGGTCGCGCGTCTCCCACGCCTGAACGCGGGCGTCGTCCCGCCCCGCCGCCCGGACGAATCCGGCGGCCAGGCAGAGAACGGCGGCTATCCTCGGTAAAACGTTTTTCATCACGTGTGAATTATAACACAACACGGCGGCTTGCGTGAGAACGCACGGCGCGAACGCCGCATCAACGCGCCGTGAGCTTCGCGAAATCCCAGCTGCCGCGTTTGGGCGCCTTGAGGAATTCGTTCGCTTCCGGCTTGTTGGTGAACTTCATCGTCTTCGGATCGAACTTCAGTTCCTCGCCGGGGAAGCGAAGGGCGATGCAGCCAATGAGCAGCGCCTCCGTCAACGGGGCCGCGTAGCCCAGACGCGAACCGCACTTCGCCGGATTGCCTTCCAAGCAGGCCTCGACGAATTCGCGGTAGTGGTTGTAGTTCGAAAGCTTGTCACCGGCGGCAATGGCCTTCTCGGCCGTCGCCTTGTCGCCCGCGATGCAGCACGGGCGGCTGGCATGGGAGTTGCCAATCGTCGTCGCCTTCGAGCCGACGATGATCACGCCGTTGTCCGGCACGGCCGGCGCGAGCGGCGCGGTCTGCGCCGTGTAGGGTTTGCCCGCCTTCTTCGCCTCCTCGGCCTTCTTCGCCTCGCGCCGCGCGGCAATCGCAAGCGCGTAGTCCTTGAGCCCCGGCACCTTGTCCACATCGGGCAGGAGATGACCGTCGAACCACGTGAGCTTGACGCCGTTCGGAATCCACTTGTTCGGCGCGAACGTCATTTCGATGCGCGACTTCTTCGGATACGCGATCGTGACAGGCCCCTCGCCGTAGGTGTCGGCCTTGACCGAGATGGGCAGACCAAGTTCAAGCGCCCAGAACGCCGGATCGGCGTTGTGCACGGCCATGTCGCCAATCGCGCCGCAGCCGTAGTCCCACCAACCGCGCCAGCAGAAGCTGTGGTAGGCGGTCGAGAAGCCGTGATCCGCGCTCGGCCCGCACCAGCAGTCCCAGGCGTTCGGCGCGTAGCCGGCCGGCAGCGGCGAGGGTTTCGGATAGGCCTTCATGCCCTGCGGCCACACGGGACGGTCAGACCAGCTGTAGATTTCCTTGATGTCGCCCCACGCGGCGGCCTCGCGCAGCGTCTTGTAGCGCCACACGCCCGGATGGCCCTGGTTGCCCATCTGCACGACGCGCCCCGTCTTGAGGGAGGTCTGGAGCATGAGTTCGCATTCCTCGACCGTCCGCGCGAGGGGCTTCTGCACGTAGACGTGCTTGCCCGCGTTCATGCAGTCGATGGAAATGTAGGCGTGGGTGTGATCCGGCGTCCCCACCTGCACGACCTCAAACTTGTCACCCATCAACTTGAGCATGTCACGGTAGTCCGTGAACTTCGGAATGCCGGGGTACTTCTTCTCCCACTTGTCGAACGCGCCCGGATTGATGTCGCAGACCGCCACGAGGTCGCAACCGGCCGCAATCAGACTTTCCGTCGCCGCGCCGCCCATGCCGCCGCAACCGACGGAAGCGAGTTTCAGACGACGCCCCTCGACCTTACCCTTGAAATCGGACTTCGGCGCGAGATCGATGCCGTAACCCGTGAGCGACAACGCGCCGAGGCTCGCCACAAAATTGCGGCGGCTGACGCTGAACAGTTCCTGTGCCATTGTTTTTCCTTTTCTTTTTTGTGGTTCGTGAATATTCGTCAGAAAAATCGAAAGCCGCACGTTAACGCGAGAGCGCACGGATACGGACGTTGCGGAAATAGGGGCTGGCATCGCCATGACGCCCCTGGAAGCCCACACGGCCCTTCACGTCCAGTTCGGCCCACGGACGGCTCAGCCACGACGGAATCGCGCTGCCGTCGGGATTGACTTTCGCGCTCGTCCACGCGCCCAAGTCGGCATCCACGGTCACGACGCCGTTGTTGACGACTTTCACGCGCCGGCCCTCGGCGCGAATCGTCATGCGGTTCCACGTCCGCGCCGGATGCGTCGTGCCGGCCACGCGCGGCGCGAGATGACCGTAAAGCCCCGCGCCCTTCCGGTTCGGCAATTCGTCTTTCCACTTCGCATCGTCATCGTCGAGTAGCTGAACTTCGACGGCGTTCGGAATCCAGTTCGCCGTGTCGGAACAGCGGATGATCACGCCCGAATTCGCACCGGGGTCGAGGCGGTACTCGAAGTCGAGTTCAAAATCGCCGTATTCGCCCTTGAGCCAGATGGGGCTGTCCTTGGACGCGGTGACGATCTGCCCGCCCCACTCGACGGCCGTCCACGCACCCGGCTCGTAGTCCGCCGCCTGTTCAAGCTTGCCCCACGTGGGGAACGCCGACTTCCAGTCTTTCGTCCACGTGGCCGGATGCTCCGTCACGACGTCCAGCGAAACGAGCCATTCCCATGCGCGATCTTTCCAGTTGAACGCGGGCGTGCCAGGGCGCGGACTGCTCTGGAAGCAGTGGTTCTCCAGCGCGAACACGTGCAGTTCGGCCGGAAGCCCCATCGTGCGGAGTTTATGGTAGGCACGGACACTGCCCATCGGCGACCAGACGTCCTTGTCGCCGTGGAAGAAGCACATCGGCGGCGTGGCGGCGTCGAACGCGAGTTCGGGCGCAAAACCGTCCGAAAGGTCGTTGCCCTTCTTCACATTGTACTGGTCAAATCCATCCGCCAGCAAATAGGCAGGATAGACGGGAATCGCGAAGTTGACGTTGCAGGGCTGCTTGTCAAGTTCGTCGACCGGCGCGTAGGCGGGCGTCTGCGACGAAACGGCCACCATCATCGCCAGATGTCCGCCCGCACTGCACCCCGTGAAGCCGATCCGATCCGGATCCAGCCCGCGCCGCTTCGCCTCGTGGCGGACGACGCGCACCGTGCGCTGGGCGTCCTGCCAGGCGGTGACGTGCTTGGGCAGACCTTTCGGACGCGGCGTACGGTAGCGCATCGTGACGACGGTCATGCCCTTGGCGAGCATGTAGTCGCGAATCGGCGACACCTCGAACCCCTCGATGCCGTTACCGCCATAGCCGCCGCCCGACACGGCGATCAACACCGCGTCCGTCTTCCGTTCCTTCGGCGTGAACCACACCATGTACGGTTTGAACGGCTGGTTCGCCTGCACGGACGGCATCTTCCCCTCCGGCCAAACGTCCATTCGCTCACCGTTCCCGCCGAATACCGGCGCAACCCACAATCCGACAAGCGCACACACGTACGCCGAACCGCACCGCAACAGTTTCATCTTGTCCATGACAATCCTCCTCGCCAATCGATTTCGAACAACATCCCACCACGCTTTCACGTGCGGATTAGAATTCAACGACGGCCGTGACGGGGAAGTGATCGGACGGATAAAGCTTCGTCCCCGGGCGCACGTCGTTCCACGTGGCATACGCCTTCACCTTCACGTCCTTCGACACGTAAATGTAGTCAATCCGCGGCCCGAACGCCGAACTCGCGTTGCGCGCGGCTTTCGATTCTTTGAGTGCGTCCGCAATCAACGCCTCGTGTTCGCGGTAGTTCCAGTTCGAGAACGTGCGCCACGACCCCGTGGGCGGCGTCTGCGACACGTAGAGGGCGTTGTCGAGAATCGCCTCAACCGCGACGGCCGGGTCATCGACTTCGCGGCAGTTGTGGTCGCCCGTAAAGACGATGGGCGCGTTGCCGCCGAACTCCTTCATCCGCGCAATGACGAGCAGCATCCCGTTCTTACGCGCCAACGCGGACACGTGATCCGTGTGCGTATTGGCAAAGCAGAACGTCTTGCCCGTCTTGCGGTCTTTCAGCCACATCCAGGAACAGACGCGCGGACACGCCGCGCCCCAGCCCCTCACACCCGGCACGTCGGGCGTCTCCGACAACCAGAACGTCCCGCTCTTCAACGCCTCGAACCGGCTCTTGCGATAGAAGACCGGCGACGCCTCGTCCGACTTGCGATCCGCCCCGCGATGTTCGCCGACGAACGCCCACTCCGGCAGCTGTTCACGGAAATAGGCCGCCTGTTCCGGCCGCACTTCCTGCAACCCGAACGCATCGAGATCCATCTTGCGAATCAAGTTGACGACATCCTGCTTGCGGTTCTCCCAGGCGTTGGGCGTGCCCACGTCTCCCGTGGCCAGACGGATGTTGTACGTCCCCACGCGCACGTCCGCAGACGCCGTCTGCGCGGCGGTCGACGCCCACGATGCACATACACCGGACACGGCGGCCAGAAGAACGGTCAAAACGAATTTCATACTCTCTTTCCTTTCTTTTTCAAATCGCACGATTCTTTTTTCGCGCACCGGCGCGACGGCCGTTGGGGCGGCGCGACACGCGCCTCGACGAGCGGCACGAAGTCGAGTTTGCGGCCGGCGAAATCGACTTCAACCACGCGCACAACCATCTTCTGCCCCACGCGCCACGTGCGCGTGCCGGCAGACAACGATCCGTCGAACTCGTTCCAACGCACGTAGTCGTCGGCAAGTTTTGAAATGTGGACCATTCCGCCCACAGCCAAATCGGGCAGATCGACGAACACGCCGTAGCGCGTCACCTTGCCGATCACCGCGTCAAACCGGTTCGCGACGCCCGGCATCGCGCCGTCCAGCACCGCCTGCATGTAGCGGTACTTCTTGATTTCCGTCAACGCGCGTTCCGCGTCGTCGGCCACTTGCTCGCGTTCGCTCGTGTGATCGGCCGCGCGTTTGAGCCAGCCGATGTCCACGCGGCCGCCACGCCCCGCAATCCACGACGCCAGTTGGCGATGGAGCACAAGATCCGGATAACGGCGAATCGGGCTTGTGAAATGCGCGTAGTACCGCTTCGCCAAACCGAAATGCCCGATGCTCTGCGCCGAATAGACCGCCCGCTTCATCGACCGCAACACCATCACCGAGATGACGCCCTCCAACGGCGTCCCCTTGATTTTCTTGAGGAAGCGTCCGAGATTCCGCTGGTTCGACAGATCGCCGCAGGAAATACCAATCGCGGCCAAATTGCCGCGCAGTTCTTCCAGACGATCGGCGTCCGGCGGTTCGTGCAGACGCGCCAGAATCTTCACGCCTTGCGTCCAAAGTTCCGTGGCCACGGCTTCGTTCGCCGCCACCATGCATTCCTCCACCATCTGGTGAGATGCGTCGTAAGGCCGCACGGCGATGCCCGTCATCATGCCCTGCGCGTCGAGTTTGATCTCCGCCTCGGGCACATCCATGTCCAACGCTCCGGCAGCAAACCGGTTCGACCGCAACTGCTGCGCCAATTCGCTGATCGCGCGAATCGTCTTGCGTTCGTTCGGACGCAACTTCCGGCTGCCCGCCGGCGCAGGGCTGCCGTCCAGTTCCGCCATCACCTGCTCGTAGGTAAAGCGGGCCTTGCTGCGGATGACGGATTTCGCGAACCGACGTGCGATGCAGACGCCCCTCGCGTCGAACGTCAGAAACGCGGAGAACGCCAGACGATCCTCGCCCGGCACGAGGGAGCAGACGCCGTTCGAGAGCTGTTCGGGCAGCATCGGCACGACCTTGTCGACAAGGTAGACGCTCGTGGAACGCTCGTACGCCTCGCGATCCAACGGCGAATCCGGCGTCACGAAATGCGAGACATCGGCAATGTGGACGCCCAGGACGCGGTTGCCCTTCTTGTCCGTCTCCAACGACAGCGCATCGTCGAAATCACGCGCCGACGCGGGGTCGCACGTAAAAATGTACTTGCGGCGCAAATCGAGCCGCTTACCGGGTTCGGCGAGCCGTCCCGCGACTTCTTCGGCGGCAGCGAGGACGTCCGGGGGAAAGGCCTCCGGCAAATCGTACTGCTTCATCACGGACAACGTGTCGAGCGACGGATTGTCCGCCGGCCCGATGACGTCCGTGATTTCGCCTTGCGGCGCGAGCACGGGATTGTCCCACCGCACAAGGCGCATGACCACACGGTCGCCCAACCGGGCGCCGTGAAGATCCGGCACGAGAAACGTCTGACGGTACGCGGGATTGAGCGGTTCAACCTGGATGAAATGGCCCACGCCCACCACGGTACCGACCACGCTCCGCGCGGCACGGGCGACGATCTTCGTCACACGCCCGCTGCCGTCGCGCTTCACCTGAATCGTCACCGTGTCGCCCGGCAACGCCGTGCCGAGATCCGGCGCCTCGATCCACGTCGCCTTGTCCGTCTGCGGATCGACAAGAAATCCCGCCCCGTTGCGGGCCATGCGCAGTTCGCCCGTCATCGTCCCGGCGGGCTTGGCCGCACGCGCCCCGCCTTTCGAGCCGTTCGGACGCGGCGGCTTCCGCGTGTCCATCGGATTTCGTTTGCTCATGGGCGTACCTCGCAATCCCTCTTAGAAGAACCACTTCGCACAGGCCAGCAACCCCTGCTTCCACGGCACGCGGTGCGACACGCCCGTCTTGCCCTTGAAAGAATCGAGGTTCGCCACGTACCAGTCGTAGTTGCGGATCAGCGCGTCCTTGTTGGAATACTTCGGCTGGAATCCCAAAAACTTCTCCGCCCGTTCGATCGAGACGAAACTGTCCGTCGACGCCGTTTCGTAGACCCACGGATAGAGCGGCGAGAGATGGAGTTTTTCAAGAATGCGCAAAATGAAGACGAGCGGCTTCACGGGCATTCCGCGAATTTTCCGACCGTACCCGGCGCGGTCGAGCACGGCCTGGTAGTCTTCCTTCATCGTCGTAAATTCCTTCGCGCCGATGTTGAACTCCGTGTTCACGGCCGCCGCGTCGCGCGTCATCGCCAGCCAGATGGCCGAGCAGAGATCTTCCACGTCCATGAGCTGGTAGCGGTTGTTCCCGCTGCCGATCATCGGAAAACCGTGTCCGGTGTAGGCCCAGTCGTAGAAGAGCGCGAAGACGCCCAGGCGCTCCGGCCCGACGAACGATTTCGGACGAATGACCGGAATGCAGAGATCGCCGGCCGCACGTGCCGCCCGACACAAGTTCTCGGCCTCGATCTTCGCGTGGCCATACGGCCCCACGCCGACGAGCGGATCGTCCTCGTAGATGGGATGCTTCTTCGGTACGCCGTAGACGGCCGTCGAGGAAATCTGGATCAGACGCGGCACGTGGAAACGCCGGCACGACGCAATCGCGTTTTTCGCCCCGTCCACTTCCGTCGTCCGAATGTCCTCCGGCGAATAGAGCGGAAGCGCGGCGGCCGTATTGACCACGGCGTCGCACCCTTCCACGCAACGATCCATCGCCGCCGCGTCGCGCACGTCGCCCTTGGTGAATTTCAACCAGGGTTCCGTTTTCTCCGGATAGTCGAAGTCGGCGATATCCAACACGCGGATCTCCGACACGCCCCGCGCACGTAGATGGCGGATGAGGTTGATGCCCAGAAACCCGCTGCCTCCCGTGATCAGAACCGTTTGAATGCTCACGTTTATCGTCCTTTCAAAATATCGTCCATCAGATGTTAGCGCAGAATCGGCACCGTCAAATCGGCCACCGTCTTGCGCGAAAGAATGAAAATGGCGTCCAGTCCACCGACCGTGGCGTAGCGTCCGCCGCCCGGCGCCGCGCCGCCCAGCAAAATGTTGCGCCGTACGGCGTCTGCGGATTCCACATCCACCGTCAGCGTGAACGCGGGGTTCAACAAACCGCACCGCGCGGTATCGTCCGGCGTCGAGGACACCGTCTCCACGCCGACGGCCTCCACGCGGACGATTGCGGCCAGCAGACGCCCCACGGCGTCCACGTCCAGCATCCGCGCCTCCGTCGCGCCCGTCCGACGCGCCAACCGCCACGTCCCCTTCTCCGCATCGCGCACGACGATCGTCTCGCGGTTTGTCGGGCCGACGACGGACGTCAACGTCAGCCGCCGCACGGACGTGGGGTCGAGTTCAAACATCGTCTTCGAGCGCAAGTCGGCAAACGCGCCGCCCAGCCCGAACACGCGCCGCGAGACCGTCACGCCCGTCGGCGGCGTTCCCTCAGTGGAGACCGTCACGCGGACGCTGTCTTCCGGATTCGCCGACGCGGCGTCCAGCACGTCGTTCTGTTTCAAATGCAACGCTTTCTCCACGACGGCGGCCGCAACCGTGGGATCGGCCGGCGCGGCGACGGGCGATTCCAAACGCCAAACGCCGTTGCTGCCCTGCACGAGCACGTAGACCATCGGCCCCAGCGTCAATGAAATGTTCTTCAGACGGGCCATGTCGACATTCGGGAAGACGCGCGTGTCGCGGAACGTGGCCTCGCCCACGCGGCAGCGATCCGCCAACGCGGCGTCCACCGTCACCACGGCCTCGCCGCCGCGCACGAGCGCGTACACGCGATTCGTCCCCGCCGGCCCGCCGAAGACGATCTGATCGCGCCCCCCGTCCGCCACGCGCACGGTGACGGCAAGGCCGGATTCGTCCGCCAGCCCGTACATGGCGAGCGTGTCGCGCGAAATCGCGTTCGCGCTCCCCGGAGCGGGCAGACGCGCGGCCGACGGCAACACGAAATCGACCACCCGCGCGGCCGTCAGGAAATCCACCAGCGCATCGACGTGCGTCGTCTCCGCCGGCGCGTCCGCCGGAGATGTCAGCCGCCACCCCGTCTCCTGCCGCACGAGTTTGACGAACGCGACGTTCGGCACACGGAAGTCCAGCCCCGCCACGTCCTCACGCGCAAACGGCAGCACCGCGCGTGAACGGAAGCCATCGACCGTCGCGGGAATCGCGGACAGGGCGTCGGCGGACAGCATGAACACGCCCGTCTGCCCTTCGACCGCCGCGTAGACTTCACGGCCGCTGGCCGAACGGCGGCCGAAGAAAATCCGTTCCGAACGCCCGCGCGAAGTCGTCAGCGTCAACGTGGACCATGCGGGCGCGAGACCGAAATGCGCCCAATCCATCCGCAGGGCGGCCAGTTCGTGCGCCGTACGCCAGTCCGCAACCGGTTGCAGCAACGCGACGTCGAGCAGCCGCGCCACGGGCGCGTCGGCCGCGCGGGCGCAGAAAGGCCGCTGGACAACCCATTCCCCCGCGTTCGTCCGCACGAGCGCAGCCACGAGGGCGTCGCCCTTCTTGAGTTCGAGGGCGGACACGTCGCCAACGGGCAGCGAACCGAGCGTCGTCCGCACCTCGTCCGCCACTTCCGCGCGCCGCCGGCATTCGAGAAGGCACACGAACGCGGACAGAATGAGAATGCCCGCCAGAAAAAACAGATAGGAACGACGGTTCGTCATGCGCGACGCCTCCTACGGAGCGCGGCCAGCCCCGCGAAAACCAGTACGACGCCGGGGAAAACGATGACCGACCAGAACCCAAAGCGCATCCAGCCCGTCCGGTCAAGCCCCGTGACGACAACACCGCCCGGCGCCCGCGCGGCCGTCAGCGCATCCAGCCCCGCCAACCATGCAACGGCGTTGAGGAAGAAATCACGATTCGCGTTGGCCCGCTGCTGCAACGCGCCGTTCGTGACGAAAGACGTGTCGCCCAGCACGACGATGCGCGTGGGGCGCAGATCGAGATCTTCCAGAATCCCACTGCCGCGTTCCAGCGCCATCGCCAGCGTCAACGGCCCGCCCGGCTCCAGCGTCGGATCGAACGTCCACGGTCGCTGGTCGGGTTCAGATTCGCCCCAGGCCGCCGCGTCCGTGCGGGCGAGCGGCAGAATCTCCACGCGATCCGCGCCGGCGGATTCCACGGCTTTCGTCTCGGCACGCGTGGCGAGTTTCGTCGTCGCCACGGGTTCCAGCGGCACGGCGCCCTCGAAGAGCAGCGTCGCTCCCGCGAGCGGCGCGGTGATTTTGTGGTCGGACGCCAACGTCACAACCACGTCGCCGCCTGTTTGGGTCCGCGGCGACACGACCGTGTAGGGCAGGGCGCGAACGCCCCAATCCGCCAGCAACGCCCCCACGCCGGCGTTGGGCTGCGGCCCGGCCAGCACGAGCAGCCGGCCGCCCTTCCGCAACCAGCCACCCACACGTGCCTGCTCGGCGCGGGAGAACGGTTCACGCGCCCCCGCCACCACGAGTACGGAACAATCGGCCGGCACGGACAGATCGGCGGACAAATCGAGCGTCGCGAGACGGTAGCCGTCCACGCGCAAGTCGCGGACGATGTCGCTCCAGCCATACACGGGATCGTAGGAATCGTAGGCGGCCTCGCCGTGGCCCGTCGTCCAGTAAATCGTCTTCTGTGTAAACGCCCGCGCCAAGTTCTGCAACGCAGACGCACACGCCGCCTCGCCCGCGAACACACCGTCCGACGAAACGGCCACCGCGCCGTTCGTTGCCGACAGGAAGAGCGAAGCGACCGGCACGTCCACACGGCTGCGGCCACGCTCGAAGACGATCGTCCCCTCCGGCGTTCCCGCGCGGACGAAACGTTCGGCCGCGCCCAGATCCCAGCGCGGATCCACGTTCGCGACGTCGATGCGAACGCCCGCCGTCATCCGCGCCGTGGCCGCGAGGCCGCGCAGCAGACGATCCACCGCCCGAAATTCAGGCGCTTTCTTCGCGAGGAAACTCGTCACGCGCACGGGATCGCCATGCAAATCGGAAAGAATCTGCTTCGTGCGCGGCGACATCTCGGCGACGGCGCGGAGCGGCACGTCATGCCCGTAACGGATGGCTATGCCAACCAACAAGCAGGAAAAGACGAACGCGAGCGCCACGACGCCATTCGTCGAAAGGCGCCGCACACGTGCGCCACGCCCACGAAAGCGCAGACTGGCCACCGTTTTCGACGCCCCGAAGAGCGCGAAGAACGCCACGCCCAGATAGAAAACGAGCGTCGACACCGGTACCATCCCCGTTGCGATGTCCACGACGTGAGCCGAAAACGGCATGTCGGACAACCGGGCGCGCAACGCCGGCAACCAGGCACACGCGGCATGGAACACGGCGTGCGGCAGACCGAGCATGAGCGCCAACGCGCCCAGCGCGGCCTGTGCCGGTTGGCGGAAACACGCGCTCGCCCAAATGCCGCAAGCACACCAAAGGAACGACTGGAGCGCCAACGCGCCGAACGCCGGCAAGAACGACAGGAGCGTCAATTTTCCGTGGAACGCCGGCGCACACTTCGGCAATAGCACGAGCGGCACGACGAGGTAGAGGGCCGTCGTGAACAGCGTCATCAGCCACGCGCCCAGAAAACGCCCCAGCACCACGTCACGTTCCAGAACGGGCGCCGTCAGAATCACATCCATCCGCCCCGAGGCCCGGTCTTCGGCAATCAGGCGCATCGTCAGGAGCGCAGCCAGCACGGGCAGCGTCCAGACGGCCGACACCGCCCACAACGCCGCCACGGGCGTCGTGCCCCCGTCGCCGCGCAACAGATAGTGGACGAACATCGCCGACGAAGCGGCCAGGAACATCCCCGCCGAAATCCGCGTCGTCGCCGACCGCCACAGACGGCCGAACGTCCGACCGAACATCATACGTACCGTCCGCGTCTTCATGTCCGTCCTCCCGCCACGGGTTCAACCGATCGCAGAATCGTCCGTACGCCCGCCGGCGTTTTCGCGCCGTAGACGCCCCCGCCCTTCAACACGAGGAACTTCGAGGCGTGCGGCGCGAGTTCGTCAAGTTCGTGACCGGAAACGAGCACGGCCGCGAACGAGGAAAGCGCGGCCAGCATTCGGCCGAGCGAACCGCGCGTCTCGCAGTCCAGCCCCGCCAGCAAATCGTCCAACAGCAGGAAGTGCGGACGCAACAGCAGCGCGTCCGCCAACGCCACGCGCTTGCGGAACCCCTGCGACAACGTGCCAATCCGCGTCTCGGCCTGGGCTTCAAGCCCGCACAGTTCCATCGCCTCCTCGACGCGGTGGCGGATTTTCTTCGTCATTTCGCCCCGCAGGAGGGCACGGTATTTCAAGTACGCCCGCACGTCCATGTCCTCATCCGCCGGCGCGTGTTCGGGCAGGTAGCCCATGAGGCGGCGATAACGCAGCGGTGTACGAAACGCATCGAACCCATTGGCCACGACCGTGCCCGAGACGGGGTAGACCAGCCCGGCGAGAATCTTCAGCAGCGTCGTCTTCCCCGCGCCATTGGCACCCGCCAGCACGGCGACTTCGCCCGGCGCCACCTGGAACGTGACGTCTTCGAGAAGCGGTACGCGCCCCCAACTGAATGATATATGCCGAACCTCAAGCATGGAACGTGTATTCTACCACACTTCCCCCCTTTGAATAAAGACCTTTGGAGTGGGAGGCATCGGACACGGAGAGGGAGGGATGGCGGCAGGGGCGGCAACTAGGCCTGGAATCCCTTTTGCGCGGCGAGATCCTTCTCCAATGCCCGCGCCAACTGGTCGGGGCACGACGTACCGCCCCGGCATTGAATGCCTTTCAACAACCCCACCACGTCTTCGACCTTGCGCCCGACCACGAGACGCGCCACGCCTTGCGTATTGCCGGGGCAACCGCCGTGGAACTGGCATTTCGTGACAACGCCGTCGACGACCTCATAGGAAATCGCAACCGCGCACGTCCCTTGCGTTTGAACTGTTTTCATCGAATCGTTCTCCTTCTTCTAATCGTCCATATGCCGGACTTTGAGCGTCATAATGTTTGCCGCCGAACCTTCACCCGCATCCGCCACGAGCACAAGTACCTGCGATCCGTCGTCGAGCGTCGGGCCGGGGCAGAGACTTTCGTACATCGTGAACCCCGTCAACCGTTCAAAGACAAGCGTCTTGCGGACTTTTCGATACGCGGTCTCGTCGACTAGCGACGGCAGGTTCGACACGTCCGTCGCCGCCGACCAGTCCACCTGGTAGATGCGACAGCGGAAGAGCGGACACAGTTTTTTGAGGCTGAACTCGCGCTCCAGCACGAGCAGCGTCCCGTCGGGCAGGGCGCAGAGTTCCGATACGCCGCTCCGCGCCTTGTTGAAAATATCGACGCGGCCGCCCAGCGGATCGACCTCATACGCCCATTGTCCGTTGGGTCGCCAGTCCGCCGCCGGCGTCTCGCGCACAAACCGCTGCAGACGCACATGCGAACCATGTGCCGCCGTCGCGCGCGGGCCGTCCTCGACCGGCGCACCGTGGCGGGAAATCGCCGCCGTGCGCGACAACGCCTCCTCGTTGCACATCCAAAGCTCGTGCCCCGACGCCCGCAACGCCAGTGCCTCGATGGCGAAATTGGACCGCACCGCCGTATAGACCTCCGGCAAGTGCAAATCGCACAAATGCGTCCCCGTCACAGGATCGAACGCACAAACGGAACCGTCGCCCTCGTCACTTGCCCACACGCATCCCCGCGCCGCGTCCCAGACGACGCTTTCCAAATCCTTCCGCCCCGCCAATACAACCTTCGGCCCCAACTCGCACGACGTGACGTACCCTGTCCGCCGATCAATCGCAATCGTCATCGCGTACAGTTCACCGCCACGATCGTTGACGGCATAGTACTGATCGCCCCCCCGCCACGCGAGACCACTCAGACCGACGCCCTCAGTCCGGCTCGGCGTCTCGCCCACGAATGAAATCTGCAACGCGGCGAAGAGGATGGACGCGCCGAATGTCATGCCTTCACCGCTGAAATCAGCCAATGCGGCATGGGTGGCGGCGCAGGATGCGTCTCGCCCGGCGCGAACCCGGCCTCAACCAGCCACCCTTTCAATTCCTCGTCCGAAAACACCCAGCCGTTTTCCGTTGTCAACGCCATGTTCACGGCGAACAACGCACTGAACGGCGGCGCCGTGTGCGTCCGGTCGGTCATCATGTCGAGAATGAAAATGCGGCCATCCGGTTTCAGCGCCCGCGCCGCGCGGGCGAGAATGTCGCGGATCTGGTCGGGCGATTCCTGGTGGAGCGCCCCGAAAATCGTCACGGCGTCGTAGGCCGCTGCCTCGTATTCATCCACATGGTAGTCGCCCGCGCGGCACTCAATCCGGTCGGACAACCCCGCCTCGGCCACGCACTGCCGCGCGACGGCGCTGACGGCGGGGACGTCCACCGTCACGCACGAGAGGCCGGGATTGGCCCGCGCAATCAGTTCGGCGTACGTGCCGGGGCCGCCCGCGAGATCCAACAGGCGCGTACAGCCGGTGAAATCGAGCATCGGCACGATGCCGCGCCCGATGGCCAATGCGCGGCCGCGCATCGACAACGCGAACCGGCGCGTCCGTTCCGCGTCGTCGCCCAAATGAACCTGCGGCGGCTCAACGGGCAGCCCCGTCCGGGCGAACTGCGCCAGACGGCCCCAAAGCGGATAGACGTCCTGGTTGTAGCGGATGGCTTTCGAGAGATCCGCCGGCCCGCCCGGCACAAGGGCGGCCTTGCCGGCGGGCGTGTTGAAATAGACGTCCTCCTGCTTGCCGAGGATGCCCACGGCCACACAGGCGTCGAGCAGCAGACGCAACCCGCGCGGCGATACACCCATCGCCTCCGCGAGCGGCGACAGATAGGCCGACCCGCCCGCCGCGTCAATGGCCGTGAAGACGCCCAGTTCGAGCGCCGCGAACAAAACGGAACTGCCATAGAACGCGCTGGCAAGTTCGACAATTTCAGGAATGGATTTTTCAGACATGGTTTGGACACGTAAAAAGCCGCACAAGGCGGCCACACGCCTCGCTGACAGATGGACGAAACGAATGGAAACGAACAGCATGCAGTATACCATAATCCCTGATTGCGCGTCCCTATTTTTGAGTCTCCGACAAATGTTGAAAATCTTTCAAGAACCCCTTGCACCTCCGCCGGCAATCTGATATACTACACACCGTTTCCACCACTTGGGGAAGTAGCTCAGTTGGTAGAGCATCACGTTCGCAACGTGGGGGTCGAGAGTTCGAATCTCTTCTTCTCCACCATTCGGCAGGAAACTTTGAAAGCGGCTTTCGTCCAACATTCGGACGCGCCGCGTTTTTTTTTACCTCATTGTAGATTCCCTGAAAGAACGAAAGACGCGCCTCGTGCAAGGCGCGTCTTAAAACGGGAAAGCCGCAAGCGTCGGTTGGGAACGGCGCGTGTCAGGCGTGGCGGACGAAGGCGCAGGCGAATGCGCCGTCGTGTCCCGTTTCAAATGGCAGGGACGCCACGCGACCGACCTCCTCAAAATCGGGATGTGCGGACAGGAACGCGGCGATCCGTGCGTCGTTTTCTTCAGGTTCGATCGAGCAGGTCGAATAGACGAGACGCCCCCCCGGTTTCACTCGGCTCGCGGCGCGTTCGAGGATTTCCTCCTGCAACGCGCAAAGTTGGTTCAAATGCTCGGCATTCCACCGCCACCGCGCATCGGGACGACGACGGAGAACGCCCGTGTTCGAACAAGGCGCATCCACGAGCACACGGTCAAAAAATTCCGACCCCGCCGGCGCGGCGGACACATCCGGTACGACGACGACCCAATCAAGGCGCAACCGTTCGAGATTCGTCTGGAGACGCGCCCGCCGTTTCGGATTGACTTCCTGCGCGACGAGCCGCCCGCCGTCGGACAGTTCGCCCGTGGGCGAACGCAACCGCCAGGCGATCTGCGCCGTCTTACCGCCGGGTGCCGCGCAGAAATCCAACACGGACAGGCCGGGCTTCACGTCCAGCAAGTCCACCGCGCCAGCCGTGGCGGGATCCTGGACGACAAACGCGCCGTCGGCATACCCTTCGACCGCATCCACGCGCCGCCCTCGCGCCAACTTCTCGGAACGACCGTCCGCATACGCCAGCCATGTCTCCGCCGGCTCGTTGAACCAATTGGCCAACGTTTCGGCTTTCTCCGCCCCGTAGCGTTCAACCCACCGGCGTACAAGCGCGTTCGGAAAACTTGCGCGTTCCGCCAGCGGCGCCTGGGCGAGGGACGCTTCAAACTCCGCCCGACGGCGGATGAGGTTGCGCAACACGCCGTTGACCACGCGGTCGAGCCGGCGTCCCGCGCCACTCGCCTTCGCAGCGGACACCGTTTCGGCGACGGCCGCGAAGTCGGGCACGTCCGGCATGTAGAGAATCTGGGCCGCGCCCACAAGCAGCAGGGCTTCCAATTCGCCTTTCGGCCAGTTTTTGAGCAGACGCCCCAGAACACTGCGCAGTGGACGAAACCGCCGCACGACCGTGTAGACGAGATCCTGCACGAATCCGCGATCCGATCCGCCCTTCGGCAGCAGTTCGTTCGGAAACTCGTGCGTCGCCAGCCACCGGCCGACGATGAACGCGGCTGTCCTCCGACTGTTCATCGTCAGGACAGAGCGGCGACCGCTTCGATTTCGACTTTCACGTCTTTCGGCAGACGCGCCACCTGGACGCAACTGCGGGCCGGCTTCGTCGCGCCAAACATCTCCGCATAGACCGCATTGAGCGCGGCGAAGTCGTTCATGTCGCTGATGAAGACCGTCGTCTTGACAACCTTGTCCAACCCGGCGCCGGCCGCTTCGAGAACGTGCCGGAGATTCGTGATCGCCTGCCGCGTCTGATCTTCGATTGTCGTGGCCGTCACGGCGTTCACGGCGGGGTCGATCGG
>CAYZYQ010000003.1:62266-64939 GCA_964482645.1 uncultured Lentisphaeraceae bacterium
ACCACGCCGAACGCCGTACTGAGCGCCCAATAGAGCGACAACGCACTGGGGAAGTTGTAGAACATCACGAGCATCATGATCGGCATCATGAACATCATCATCTGCTGCTGGCGGTTGTCGCCCGTCGAGGGCGTGAACGCGCTCTGCAACATCGTCAGACCGGCCATGACGAGCGGCAGAATGTTCAGCCCGCCGAAGGGAAACCACGTCGCGAAAAGCGCTTCCGGCTCGGAAAGGTCCGAAATCCACAGGAACGGCGCATAGCGCAGTTCGACGGCCGAACGCAACACCGTGAACAGGGCGATGAACACGGGAATCTGCACGAGCATCGGCAGACAGCTCGCCATCGGGTTCACCTTGTTCTCGCGGTAGACCTGCCACGTCTCCTGTTGCAGACGCTGCGGATTGTCCTTGTACAGCTTCTGGATTTCCTTGATCTTCGGCTGAATCTCCTGCATCTTGCGCATACTGAGCGTGGACTTGTGCGTGAGCGGCCAGAAGAGAATCCGCACGAGAATCGTGAGCAAGATAATGCCGACGCCGTAGTTGGGCACGAGGACGTTGAACGCATTGAGCAGCCACACCATCGGATAGCAGACCCACCGCCACATGCCGAACTCCATCACGTCGCGCATCCCGAGATTCCACAGCAGCGTCTGCTTCTTCGGTCCCATGTAGAAGACGGACATGCGCTGCGCCGGAACTTCCGCGTAGGCGGCGGCGGCGGACACGGATTCGAGTTTGTACGCCGCCTGTTTCGGATCGCGGTTCATCGTCGCGCGAAAACCGATATTCGGCTCAGAACTGCTGGCCTGCGCGAGGACGAAGAAGCGGTTCTTGACGGCAATCCAACCCTGCCGCCCCTGAATGTCGACGGAACTGGAGACGGGAATGCCCTGCGCGTTTTTCGAACCGCCGCAACCACCCACCGCGCCGCCCACGAGGTAGCTCTTGAGCGGCGAATCGCCGTCGTCGCCATGGTGCATGACGTGGGGCTTGGGGCCTTCAACCCACGAGTCAATGGAAAGGATGTCGTTGTTCGACGAACCGAGCGACGCAATACCGAGCGACAGACGGTTGGGAACGCCCGCCGTTTCGGCAAACGTCTCTTCCAACTCAATCCGGTAGTCGGCCTTGAGCGTGATCTTGCGCGTGGCCCTGTCGTTCTTGAACACGACGAAATCTGCACCCCGCTGCGCCACCTGGTAGTCGGCATCCGCCGCCAACCCCGGCACGCCCTCCACCGCGAACGCCGGTGCGGCCGCGAAATCGAGCACGAGCGGCGGATTTTCGTCCGAAATCCTCCCCGCGCCCTGCGCGTACTTGAGCATCCGCGCACTCTTCACCACGGCGCCGCGCGTCGACAACGTGAGTTCGATCTGGTCGTTCTTCAGCGTTTCAAGCTTTTCGGGGGCTTTCGACTGCGCGGGCGCCGGCGCCGTCAGTTTCGACACCTCGGTGGCGGCCGGTGCGTTTTTCCCCGCCGCAACCAGCGTCGCGTTCGTAGCGGCCTGCTGGCGCTGGACGTGCGCGACGGCCGCCGCACGGCGGGCGTTGATTTCGGCGTTCTTCTTCTGTTCCTGCATCGAATGCCACATCCAGCCAATCAGCGCAAGGCCGATGATGAAACAGATGATCTTGTCCTGTTTGTTCATACGTTCCGTTTTTCTCTCTTTCAAATTCGATTCGTCTTCGCACGGGCGTTCAACCCGTCGATGAGCGCGTTTCGCCAACAGCCTTTGGGAGGCACGGGGTCGTAGCCGCTCGGCCCGAATGGACGACAGCGCAACAACCGACGCGCCGTCAAAATCGTCCCCTTCCACGCGCCATGCACCCGCAGAACCTCAATGGCATAGTTTGAACACGATGGCTCGAACCGGCAACACCCGCGGAAGAGCGGCGACAACACGACCTGATAGGCCCGGACGAGCAGAATCAAGACGCGCGTCATGCCTTCACGCGGGCTTTTGCCGCCAGATAGCGCAATTCCGACATCACGTCCGCCGTCCGCCGTCCCTTGAGCGTCGAACGCCCGACGAGCACCCAGTCGACATCCGTGGCCAACTCGGGGGAGACGAGACGAAACCCCTCGCGGAGAATCCGCTTGGCCCGGTTCCGGTCCACCGCGTCGTGAAAACTCTTCTTGGAAACGACAACGCCGGCTTGACGGCCGGCGTTCGTAGAGCGCAAGACCCACGCGACAAGGAGACGTCCGCGAAAGGAACGCCCCCGGTCGAAGACGCTCTTGTACTTCACCCCGGGGAGCCGCGTAGACATAGGTACGCGAAATTCTTAGACCTGCGTCAGGCGCTTACGACCCTTGGCGCGACGGCGAGCCAGAATCTTGCGGCCGCCCTTGGTCGCCTTGCGGGCGCGATAGCCGATCTTGCGCGCGCGCTTGATACGAGACGGTTGCCATGTCATCTTCATGATTCGTTTTCCTTCCTTAATGAAAAGTGGAACTGTAGTATATCAGAATTGCCCCTTCCGTGCAAGAGCAAGCCGCAAGGAATGGGTAATTTTAACAAGAATGTGCGGTGTAAGCGACTGCAAGAGAACGAGGAAAAAAGACATCACCGCACCCCCGCCCAAACGGGCAAGAAGCGCGGCGACATGGGACAGTTGCAGTCCCTTTTCTGTGGATCGTTCCTATTCCCGTTCCTGTTCAAGGAC